>JAKQGD010000598.1 GCA_029573365.1 Bacteroidota bacterium
AGTCAGGCGAACTGGTGATTGCAAATGCCTAATAGGGCGAGTTCTGACGATAGCTTTCCAGGCAGGTCTCCCGGTCAGGGTAAATATCCAGCGAATGGTGCAGCCGGAGCATTTCGAAAAGCTCCAGTACCCCCGGGGTAAGTGAGCAAAGCCTGTAAGTGCAGTAATTTGACCGTGCCACCCTGAGAAGGTGGAGGAACATGGCAAAGCCTGTGCTGTCAAGATAGTTGACACCTGTCATGTCTATGACAACTTTGGTATACGAAGTCTCAAAGAGTTTCAGGATAACGGGCCTTATCATATCCACGTTGAGAGCATTGATACGGTCAGTCCTGAAACTCAGGATCTCAATACAGTCTGTACTGTTGGTCACCACCATAAACAATCACCTGTTTTTGGATAGGTAGTCTTCCACCTCGGCCATGACCATATTTGTATCAGCTTCAAACCTTGATATGAACCCGCTGTATTTCTCCTTCTGCTCCCCGGCTTTTGCAAGCAATTCAAACTCCTTGAGCATTTTGGAGGTTTCATCCATGCCAAGCACGGTAACCGATCCTTTGGCCTTGTGTGCGAGCAGACCGAGTTCGTAATACTTTTCCTGACCGAGCAGGCTCTTCATGTCGTTTACGAATTCTGGTACCTGGCTGCCGAATATCCCGGCAATCTCCTTCATGGTCTCCATATCACCTCCCGTGATACTCAGCAGGTATTCGGGCTTGAATACTCTATATTCCATTTCTTCACTGTTTTGAGATTACAAATATAGTCATTATACAACCAGTACAGCATGTGAACAACCTGAAGAACCGGTGTCAAAAATGATATATAGCAGCTTTTTTTCGTCCGAAAATGCCTATTTTTGCCACTTTATCAAAAGCTTAATCAAATGAAGAATACTCCTTTTCTAAAGTATCATGAGGCACTCGGTGCCAGGATAATTCCTTTTGCAGGCTACAATATGCCTGTAGAATATACGGGGATTACGGAAGAGCATCTCACGGTACGTTCCGGGGTTGGCGTATTTGATGTTTCG
>JAKQGD010000602.1 GCA_029573365.1 Bacteroidota bacterium
TCAGAGGCAGTCGCTTTTCCGGCAGTCGCACTAAATCCTTCCGGTCTGATATTGAAAATCATTTCGGCGTCTTCCTCGTTCCCTATAATAATATCACATTCCTCTACCAGGGCTGTCATAACCTGGGAGGCCTGTTTGCCGTATTTCCACAATTTTTTCCGGTAATTCAGGTCACAAGATACCATTATGCCCATTTTTTTTGCAACCTTCACAGCCTCCATGCAGGTGAGGGCTGCTCCATGGCTTACAGCCGGTGTTATGCCTGTCCAGTGAAACCATGTAGCCTCTTTCAGCACCTCTTCCCAGCGGATCATGCCCGGGTTGATTTCGGCAAAGGAAGAATGTTCCCTGTCGTAGATCACCAGGGATGGCCTTGCAACTGACCCTGTTTCCAGGTAGTAAAGTCCCATGCGATTACCTCCTGTGATCGCATAAGAAACGTCAACCCCATGAGAACGCAATTCTTTCAGACAAGCAGCTGCAAGGTCATTGTCGGGGAGCCTGGTTATAAAGGAAGCAGGGATCCCATAATGGGAAAGGGATACTGCAACATTGGCTTCACCGCCCCCGAAAGTGGCATTAAACCTGTCAGACTGTCCCAGGCGAAGGTGATGGGGCACAGCCAGCCTGAGCATAATCTCTCCGAATGTGACAACTTTTGCCATGAACTTACTATTTGCGAGTCATGACAAATATACAAAAAACGGAAAGAGAAGTCTTAACGGCGCCTGGAAAAAAGTGTTATATAATAAAATAACGTGGCTAACGAGCTGATAGCTGCCACAAAATAAGTATAAGCTGCCGATTTCAGGGCATCTTTTGCCATAGGGTATGTTTCGTAGTTTGTGATCCCAGTGCTGTTGAGCCAGGCCAGTGCCCTCTGACTGGCATTGACCTCTACAGGCAGCGTGATCAGACTAAAAAGGGTAGTGAGGGCAAAAAGGATGATCCCTATGAGCATCAGTTGCGGAAAAGTATTGATGACAAGCATGCCGGCCACAATGACCCACA
>JAKQGD010000605.1 GCA_029573365.1 Bacteroidota bacterium
TTTTTCCCTTCCCTCGGCGGTGGATTTTACTTTCTCAGCAGCACCAGAGAGTATAAGGAAAATACCTTTTTTGCAGGGGCAGCTGTCAGTCAGGTCCTGACCACAAAAGTGCTGATCAGCGACCTGGACCAGGTTAGGCAAATGCATATTCACTTTAATATAGGAGGTAGGTTTTACAACTACGATTCGTTTTTGGAGCCTATGCTGACCGCCAACCTTGTAAAACCAGACATCATAGATGTGCTCTACAGCCTCAAATACGAAAGACAAAATGCTTTTTGGGCCGGACTCGGATATGCCAGTTCAGGAATGGCTGCTTTCCAGGGAGGAGTAATACTCGACGAATTTGGAAGTCGTTATGGCAATCTACGTATTGGAGTTCTGGGCAACTACGGTATCAAATCATCTCTGGCTAAAACCGGACCAGGTATGGAGTTTTATATCGGTTACGCTTCAGAATTAAAGTAACCTTACGGCCTGAAAGTTTTTAAGAATGTCTCCATGTTTCGTTCGTGTTCCTGGATAAGAAACGGATTGGTAGAATAACTTTTTATAAACTCTCTGCATACATTGGCTGCAGCCAAATCAGGATTTTGACATTCCTGCTTCAGTAAGTCAAGGTACATGAGGTCTTTATGAATTCTTGCCATAATTTCAGGACGTCCTGCCCCAATATCCCCGTGTCCGGGAATGAGTATGTTGATACTTTCAATTGCCGATATAGTTTTTAAAAGTGATTCAAGGGTGTGCTTATAATCCTTATATGAATGGTAGATAAACGGGAATTCGATGTTGCTTAGATAATCTCCCGCAACTATGATGCCTGCTTCAGGCCAGATAAGCATGGCACCGTCATAGGTGTGACCTGGAGCGAGGGTAAACAATAACTCAGAGCCTCCAATGTTCATGTTTTGACCGTCAGTGTTTATCGCGAAGTCTGTAAAAGGGTAATCCAATCCGTATGGCCTGACAATATAGTACCGGTCATCAAACTCTTGTATCTCTTTGATAATCTCTCCTTTGCGGTTGTTTTTTGCAAATCGGTCTGAAGCTATGACACGTGCTTCCGGAAAAGCTCCGTACCCGAGAATATGGTCAAAATCCGAATGAGTAAAAAAGAGGTAGAGTGCATTGCCATCAAGTATACCGTCAACATATGACCTGATTGCTTTAATCTCTTCTGGCAACCAGGTGGGATCCACGACAATAACGGCATCGCCAAGGTTAAGTACGCAGGAATTGGTGCGGTATAAAGAACTTTCAAAAACTTTAATGACCGGGCTTGGAGATTGTGTTTTCATCCATTTAATTTTTTACCCAAGGGTGTAACAAATGATAATTACAAACTAATCTGACATGGCAGAAAACAAAAGAGGCTGGACACAGGGACCAGCCTCACCGTTCTCAATTAATAATACGGGGTGCTTATAATAAAAATACTTCTTTATTTACTGTCGATTTCAGCAACAATCCTGTCTGCCTTATAAATGTGCTTCAAAGCGGCATAGATGCCTCCTGCGTGTACGGAAACGGTACGGTTTACTCTTTCGTCAAAAATGAAGTTACCGGGCAGTGATTCTATATTGCCGTCAAAAATCAGGCCCACTGCTTCCTTGTTTTGATTGATGAGGGGACTTCCGCTGTTTCCACCGATGATGTCATTTGTAGAAACGGTATTCAGAGGTGCCTTGAGCAATTCCATGTTTGGATTCTGCCATTTTTCAGGCAGCGACCACGGAAATTCCATCTTATTGGCATAAAATCGGTCGTACATACCAAAGTAGGTAGTAGTGGTTGGTGCCGTGGTGCCGTTGTAGTCATATCCTTTGATTACTCCGTCAGAAATCCTGAGTGTAAAAGTGGCATCAGGAGGCAATTTGTCGCCATACACTTTAAACGCCTGATTGGCTATCTTGGCTTCGAGTGCCTGCCGGGCGGGACCGGTCGACTGGAAGGCAGTGGTGGCCTCCTTGTATCTGGCTGTAAAAATCCTGGCTGCTTTCATCAGCTCGTCATCGTTCTTGGCGATTTTATCCTCCTTTTCAAAAAATTTGGCTACCTTCTTTTCTTCTTTGAAGTCGGTTTCTTTAAGGAGATGTTTGATGTATTCGTCTACATTTTTACGCTTGCCCATAACATTTTGTAGTGTCAGGTCTCCCGGATAAATATCGGCACTCACCTCGTGCATCCAGATTTTAAATAATTCTATCTCTTCGGGATCATTGAGGGCTTTAGCCTTTTCGGTGATGGTCATCTTAAGCTTTTCTTTCTTGTCTGCTGCACCTCCGGACTGTACCATATCCTGATAGTTGACCAGGTCATGCATAAGGGTACAAATCTTGCCTCTGTATGGTGAGGGCTGCAAATCGACCATGACCCATCCGTGAGGGTTCAGGACCTCGTAGTGCTTAGCCAGGTCATCCCAATATGTAACTCCAGGTGATTTGGATCTGATGTAATTTTCCATCTCTGCTTTCCTACCAAAAAGTTCTGGATCTCTGAGACCTTTGGCGATGCCGCCTATGGCTTTCATGGAGTTGGCCAGACCAAAAGCGTCATTTAGAAGTTCCTGGGCCTCCAGTTGTCGTGCGGGGTCGTCTTTGATATCATAGTACTTTTTCATCATGCGTTCATTGCGGCTTTTGAGGAAGTTGTACTGCATAGGGTAGCGGTAATCTCTGTCGTACGTCAACTGAGATACTGTTCTGTATCTTTCGGTCCTACCGGGGTTTCCGACAACAAACACAGGCTCGCCATCACCGGCTCCATTTTTATTGAACTTGAGATAGTTGGCAGAAGTATTCAAAGGTTGTCCATTCTCGTCATAAGCTCTCCAGAAAGTAACGTCGAGATTGTATCTGGGATAGGTAAAATTATCAGGGTCTCCGCCAAAAAATCCCAGATCTAGCTCTGGAATCCATACCAGCCTGATATCGTCGTATTTTTTGTAACCATAGATGGAAAACTTGCCTCCGCTGTAAAATGTTACCACTTGTGTCCTGAGGCCTTTCCATTCAGGCTTTTCCTTATACATTTTTTCGATTTCCTCCAGTGCTGTCTTACGGAGTTTTTGCTCGTCTGCATCATCCTTTGCATTCTTGGTCCTGTCTTTGACCAGGATGGTAATATCTGCGGCCTGGATCATCTGCTCCACAAAAAGCCCTTCGGCTCTTCTTTCATCAGCAAGAGTTGCAGCATAAAATCCCTGCTTGTCGAAGTTTTCTCCTTCCTTCTGCAGTGCGACGACCACATCTCTGGAACAATGGTGGTTGGTCATTATGAGCCCGTTTTCTGAAATAAATGAGGCACTGCACCATGTAGCAAATCTGAGCGATGACTTTCTGACATAATCAAACCATTCATCTTTCACATCCATGCCGTAAGCGGTTTTAAGCCATTCCTTCGGAGGGTTTTCGAAGGTCCACATCTTACCAAAGTCATAGGGACTGGCATTCTTTTGGCTAAAGCCGGAAACAATAAAGCCTAAACTTAAGGCAATTACAATTAAAAACTTAAATTTCATTGTTTTAGGTGTTAGTATTAAAAAATAAGCGGCCCAAATTTACAATAAATACTTGTTTTTCAAAGAAATAAAAATCACTTTAATCGCAATATCGGACCACCTTGGTCGTTTTAATATAATTCAGTCGCGGAGATGGCTTCCAAATGGCTAATTTTTATTTTTTTTGCGACTTTATTTAAGTACCTCAAACATCAAAATCCATGAAAACATCAAAATTATCCGTATTTCTGCTGTCAGCAGCCCTTCTTTTGTCAGGGTGCGTCAGCAAGAAAAAACTCAATGAAGCCAATACCGCTCTGGATGCCCACAAAAACCTTCTGGCCAGGTGTGAGGAGCGTGCCAAGGACCTGGAAGCCCAGATCCTGGAACTCAACCGCAAACTCGAAATGGCCAATGGTTCCATTAAAAAATCAAACGAAGATGCTGCTGCAGCTGCCGCAAGGGTTAAATC
>JAKQGD010000609.1 GCA_029573365.1 Bacteroidota bacterium
CATTTACCAGGCGATGCCGGGCTGATTTGAGTGTTGCAGTACTTCCTTATCCGGAGGAGGCTAACCTTTGAGAAACGGCTTGAAAGAAAAAAATTCTTTTAATTGATCACTGCATTTATTTTTTCCCAGAGTGCATTGTCAAAACCTGACAAAGCAAAAACGGGGTTGGAAGGGTCTGATGCAGTACCCATTCGGATAACCACCAAATTTTTTGAAGGTACAACATAAATGCGCTGATCTTCGGCGCCCATAGCCGCATACATATCAGCAGGGGCATTCGGAATGAGTGCACCAGGATACACTGTTTGGCCACCGGGCAACATAGCGCTGCTCTTTCCATTCAGCCACCAGAAATATCCGTAAGAAGGATTGATTGATTGAGAGGTATTGATGCTTTCTTCAAAAAAAGCCTGGTTGATGATCTGTTCATTATTCCATTTGCCTTTGTTGAGTGCCAGTATCCCAAACCGGGCCATACTGCGGGTAGTGCTGTGGTAAATTTTAAAAATAGCGCCATTATTCCAGAAGCCATCCATACCTATGCGGTCTCTCAGTTTGGTGTTGAAATAAGCATCATAACTCTGCGATGAGGCAGCGGCCACCACATCCATCAGTTTTTGAAACACATTATGGTAAGACCAGCGGGTGCCGGCATCAGCCATATAAGTAAGGTTGGGACGTATGACCAACTGGTTTGAATCGTTAAGTCCTGAGGTCATGGTAAGCAGGTGCCGGTTGGTGATCAGGTTTTCTTTTACAAGCGGGGCACTGGTCCAACTGGTGCCTATATAGTCGGATACTTTATTATTGATCTGCAGCAGACCTTCCTGTTGTGCAATACCGGTGATGGTGCCAACGAGTGTTTTTCCAGCACTGTTCCATTGCCAGGTAGAATCTTTTGTGTGGCCGTTGAAATATTCTTCCATTACAATACGACCGTTCACCAGTATCATGAAGGATTTGGTGTTTTTTTGTTGCAGGTAATCTTTCAGTGGCTGCACAGCGGCTGTGTTCCAGCCAAGAGAAGAAATGGATTTGGTTTCCCATGTGCTGCTGCCGTTC
>JAKQGD010000620.1 GCA_029573365.1 Bacteroidota bacterium
GTCCTTCAGAATATTGAGAACCGGAAAAGGTGCGGAGAATGGGTCTCTAGAATCATTAAATGCGGTATAACCTGCCTGTAGCTTATTGGCATATTTGTTTCCAAAGACAGATTTGAGTTCCACAATTCCGGAATGAATAACATTATTTATCCTGTATCCGCTGTTTTGGAACTGCAAGGTCTGCAGGCTTGGTCCTCTGGGACCTATAGCTGAGGGGTGAGCCGGCTTATCTTTAAAGGCGTCAAGAAAATTGTACGATGCTGTGAGTTTGTGGTTTTGGTTGATGTTTAGATCCAGCCTGACCAAACCTTTGTTGTTGTCAGCATTGTGTTTAAAGTCCTTGATAGCACCAGTGTCATAACCAAACTTGGTTTTTAGCATATTGGATACTGCCACCATATCAGATTCCAAAAACCCTAGATACATTGCTTCCGCTTACCCCGGGACCGGCAGGTAGAAAATACGAACCCAGGTCAGACCTTTTTTCGATTTCAAGATTCGCAAAAAAGAAAAGTTTGTCCTTGATTATGGGACCTCCCACAGCAAATCCAAACTGCGAATTGTTTACATCTCCTCTGTTGACCTCGGTATCTCTGACCTTGCCTCCTATCATGTTACTGTTTCTGAAAAAACCATACAAAGTACCTTCAAACCGGTTGGTACCTGATTTGGTTACTGCATTGACAGAGGCTCCTGTAAAACCGGATTGGGTTACATCATAAGGGGCTATGGCTACCTGTATCTGGTCTATGGCGTCGAGAGATATAGGCTGAGCGTCAGTCTGTCCGCCAGGTGTAGCTGCGTCAAGTCCAAACGGGTTATTAAATATGGTACCATTAAGGCTGTAATTATTAAACTGATCGTTTCTACCGCCAAACGATCCGCCTTCTGCAGCCATGGGATTGAGTCTGGTATAGTCGGTAGTAGACCTCGATATTGTAGGCAGATTTGATATCTGGTCCCGCGATATAGATGTGGAAGCTCCCGTCTTGTCTTTGTTGATCAAATCACTTCCTACTGCGGAAATAACTACTTCGTCCAGGTTTTGTGATGTCTCATTTAATATGGCGTCCACCACTTCTTTTTTACCTAGTGATAGCATGATGCCATCACTTTTATAAGCATTATAGCCTATGTAACTGACCTCTATCACATACGGCCCTCCTACCCTCATGTTGGAGATGGTGTACCTTCCGTTTTCGCGGGTGGTCGCCCCATAAAATGTTCCCGAAGGCTGGTGCACTGCTGTAACCGTGGCTCCAAATAAAGGGTTCTTGCCATTGTCAGTCACCTTCCCGGTGAGACTGGCTGTGGTAATCTGAGCATTCAGACAAATACCAGTCAGCATAAACGCAAAAAAAAATAAGTACTTGCTTCATAAGATTGGATTTATTGATTTGATTTAATAATACAAAACAGAGTTTCTTATTTCTTGCCTCATGCAAATGTACATATTTCAAATTAAATTAAAATGACAATCCAATTTTTCGAAACAACAAGAAGAAAACATCACGGTCTCAGACAGTCAAGTCACGGGGCACTTGTTTTTTTTGAAGATGTAACAGGGGGATGTGCATCCTTTTTTTTTTACGGAATCTCCATGTTTCAGGCCTTAATTCCTTACATTTGTCCTGACTAAAATCTTTATAATCAAGGCAGTTAACGTACGATTTGCCTGCTATGGCGAAAATGTACAGTAAATCCAAAGGCCCCATTAAAATAGAGACATAAAAGATGTTGTTTGGACAAATAGACGGAAAGGCAGACGCCAAAAAAAGGCTGATCAATCAGGTAGCCAGGCAAAGGATACCACATGCTCAGCTTTTTCTTGGCAGAGAAGGTTCCGGGGCCCTTGCCATGGCATTAGCTTATGCCTCCTTCATCCTATGTGAGGACAGACAGGAAAACGATGCCTGCGGTCAATGTAACTCGTGTCAGAAATCACAAAAGTACATACATCCAGACCTTCACTTTTCTTTCCCTGTAGTCACTGCCCCTAATAAAAAAAGGGCCGACACTACCTCCGATGATTTTTTACCGCTGTGGCGGAAAATGCTGGAAGAAAATCCTTTTTTTGCCATAGGAGAATGGCTGACCGCCATGGATGCGGACAAAAGTCTGCCCAATATCAATGTAAGGGAGATAAACGAAATTATGCAGCGTCTCAATATGATGTCGTATGAGTCGCAGTATAAAATTCTGGTCATGTGGCTGCCTGAATACCTCGGTGTGGAAGGCAACCGCCTGCTCAAACTCATCGAGGAGCCCACAGACAATACTTTCCTCATCCTGGTAGCCGAAAATCAGGACCTCATCCTGCAGACCATCCTCAGCCGATGTCAACTGACCGTAATTCCCGCATTTGAAAACCATGAGATAGCAGACCATCTCTCCGTAAAACTCAAACTTGACGCGAACCGTGCTCTCCAGATAGCAAATATGTCGGACGGAAATCTAAGCCTTGCACTCAGCATCGCCAACAATGAAGCCACTGATTTTTCCGACATGTTTATCTCCTGGCTCAGGATAGCGTTTAAGTCAGACCCGCTGGAAATCAACGAATGGATAAACGGTGTGACCGAACTGTCCAAGGACGACCTGAAAAACTTTTTTGAATACGGCCTTCATTTTCTCAGACAACTGTTGCTTAAAAGCATGGCTCCCGACTTGGCAGTTCAGCTTACAGACAAAGAGCAGGACGTTGCAGCAAAAATGTCAGCTCTTATAAACCTGCAAAAGCTGGAAAAAATGTCAGAAATCCTGGAAGAAGCCATCGACCTGGTAAACCGAAATATAAACGTGAGGATCATGCTGTTTTCTGACACACTTACCCTTGGTGACATGCTCCGCAGCAAAGTCTGACCCTGTCATCGCTCAAACAACCACTTGTACGCCCGGACAAATTCACGGGCCCAGAACGCCTCCGTGTGTCCTTCATTTCCAAATGTAATACAACTGAGATCCGCAGCCTTTATACCTGACTGCAGCAAATGATAGCACATCTTGTCCATATCCTCGGCTTGTGTGTAGCCTTCTTTGCCTCCAACCATCAGAAAATATCTCATTTCCCTTTTTTTACATTCGCCGTAAGGCAAAACAAAGGACTGCTCAGCAAACCAGTAGGATGAAGAAAACGCACCCACCCTGCTAAAAACATCAGGATATGTCATGGCTGTATACATGGAAATCAATCCTCCCATGGACGAACCCATAATCGCTGTATTTTTCCGGTCCCTCTTGGTACGAAAATGTTTGTCGACAAAAGGCTTGAGCGTTTTAACGATAAAAGCAGCATATGCCTGCCCTTCGCCTCCTCCGTATTTGCTGTTTTTCCATGGAGAATATTCGTCGAGGCGTTTGTCACCGCCATTGTCTATGGCTACCACGATGCATCCTTTGTCACCGGCCTTATTGAGGCTGTCCAGGGTTTCGTCTACCCTCCATTCGCCGGCGTAGCTGGTCGCATCATCAAATACATTCTGCCCATCGTGCATATATACCACAGGGTATCTGGCCTTGTTTAAGGCGTATTGGGGAGGCAGGTATATGAGTATCCTACGGCTCCTGCCCAGTTCAGGCATATAAAAACTGTCTGTGACTATATGTACATTGGGGCTGGCAGTAGCTTTACGCTTCCTGCCTGAGATGTCGTGCCATGCTTCCACTTTTATGTTTATCACATTACATCCTCCGGTACAGTCATACTTCCTGTTGACGACGTTTGAGCCATCGACATTGCATTCGACCGTTTTCCATGAACCCCGTGTTATTTTAAATTCTCCCGCTGTACCTGGTCGTTCTATGGTGAGCGTATAGTGTCCCGTCAATGCATCTTTGACAAACACAAATGTCTTGTCTGCCGGATTCCAGCCATTGTCACTGCCTGCCAGGAATATGGAGTCGCCCGGTGGCGTAGCTTGTGGCATCGATGTAATGACTACACGCATCTGGGCTTCAAGCCATGGCCCGCCGACAACTAAAAACAAAAAGCTAAGATACCACCTCATGGGTCGGCAAATTATTGGATTACGGCACCATATTTTTCTACAAACTCCTTCATGTCCCTGACCATGTCCTTACTTCCCATGGCTATGGATGAAGTTTGGTGCAGACTGGTGATTTCCATGTCCATAACCCTTTCGAGTTTGCAGGTAAGGGCCGTGCCTCCTGCCTGTTCTATAAGATAGGCCATTGGATAACATTCGTAAAGAAGTCTAAGCTTGCCTTTAGGGTATTTTCTGGTATTGGGGTACAAAAAGATGCCTCCCTGAAACATAATCCTGTGTATGTCCGATACCATGCTGCCTATATATCTCAGCCTGTAGTTGAGGTCAGAACAATGATCGATATACCGCCTCATCTCGAGGTCAAACTTGAGGTAATAGCCCTGGTTTACGGAGTAATAATTGCCGGCGACAGGCATCTGTATATTTTTGTGCGAAAGACAAAACTCTCCGATGCTGGGATCGAGGGTAAAACCATTGACGCCATTGCCGGTACTGTACACCAGCAATGTTGATGTGCCATAAAGTACATACCCTGCGGCCACCAACTCGGTACCTTTCTGGAGAAAATCTTCTGGTTTGCAGGGGCCGTCTCCTGGGCTTTTGCGGCGGTATATGCCAAAGATGGTACCTACAGACACGTTGACATCTATGTTTGATGAGCCGTCCAGCGGGTCCATGACTACAACGTATTGTGCCGGTTTGCCTTTGTCCGATGCCACAGGGATAAAATCCTGATTTTCCTCCGATGCAATGCCGCATACTTCGCCACTGTACGACAGCGTCTCGATAAATTTTTCATTGGCAAAAACATCAAGCTTCTGTACATCATCGCCTGTGGTGTTGGTACTGCCTTCCACGCCCAGGATATTGACCAGGCCGGCTTTGTTTACCTCACGATTGACAATTTTTGCAGCTATCCCTATGTCTCGAAGCAATCTGCTGAAACTTCCGGAAGAATGGGGTTTTTCTTTTTCTGTGCGGATGACAAATTCATCCAATGTTACAATCCTGTTCATGCAAATAAATTTGGTTAGGTGACGTAAAGTTAAAAAATTAGTCTAAATAACTACATCTACCGCCGCGTCTAAAGGCACAAAGGAAGAGGTGACAATTATTTACCCACAAAATTAAGCAAAACAGCATTTTGGGTCAATATTATTTTAAAATATCAACTATCAATATACAAAAAACCAGATAAAAATACCATTAACATAATTTTTAATTATCTTTCACCTTTATTTTTCACTTTAAACCAACTTAATATATGAGATCATTACTAATTGCTCTTTTAGCGTTGTTATGGCTCATATTGGGGTGGCTTTATTACAAGGATTACAATAAGTGTTGTGTTGCAAAGAGTGATGTACCTGCAGCAGCTCCGGTTATCATGGAGAAGACGGGTCCCATTCTGTTTAAGTGGGGAGACTGTATGCCGGTCCTTGGAGATGGATGGCCCCGTATGAGAGATTCGCTTGCCGCAATGGCAGTGGAAAACACCGTTTTTGAAATCACAGGATGGTACTGTCAGAATGGCAATCCTGCAGAATCCGACACCTTGGGAATGTGCCGGGCAAGGCAAATCAGAAAACTGTTTCCGGAAATACCCGACAACAGAATATCTCTGCTATCCAAGGGCGTAGATTGCGACAGCACGTACCGGGCCGGAAAATTTGAATCTGCATCATTTGCCATACGCAAGCAGACAGAAAACATCAAGGAAACAGCCAATGAAACGCTTATCTATTTCCCGTTTAACTCGACAAGGAAATTAAACAGCGGCGAAGTGGAAACATACCTCAATGATGTAGCCCAAAGAGTTACCAAATCAGGGGAGACTGTTCTCCTTACAGGACACACTGACGCCATCGGATCGGATGATTCCAATATGAAACTGGGTCAGCAACGAGCCGATATCGTCAAAGATTATCTGATATCCAAAGGCGTAGCCGCAGGACAGATTAGAGCTGCTTCCAAAGGAGAATCTGAGCCTATAGCAGACAATGACAGCGATGCCGGAAGACAGAAAAACAGAAGAACTGTTTTACAAATCATTAAATAACCTATAAATTAAAATAAATCATGATATCTCTATTTGATTTTTGTTCGATGCACTGGATTCTTCCCTGGTTGTTGCCTTTCCTGCTTGGTCTGGGCCTGGGATGGCTCCTGTGGGGAAAATTCAAGTCCATGGTCGCTGATCTGGAAAGCGAAATAAACAACCTTAAAGTCAGGATCAGAGGCCTCGAAGCTGACCTGGAGGCGTGCAAGTCTGCTCGTCTGGAAGCAGAGGGCAATGTCTCACTGCTCAAAGGCAGAATCAGAGAAATGGAAGCCAGCCTTGCGGCCAATGCTACCGTAGAAGTACCCAAAACAGAAAAGACCGCCTTTGTAGCTGAAGCTCCAGCTGCTGCTCCGGTACATGTTGCGGCGGCAGCTGCTACAGGTGACGACAAATGGTTTGCAGCCATAGGCAGCGACAAGTTGCAGATTGTAGAAGGCATCGGTCCTAAAATGGAAGAAGTGCTTCGCGAAAACGGCATCAAAACTTTTGGGGCACTCGCAGCAGCCACTCCGGATTCTCTGAGAAACATCCTCAACAAATATGGGGACAAGTACAAAATCATAGACCCGGCTACCTGGCCTAAGCAGGCAAAACTGGCCGATGACCGCAAATGGAATGATCTGATCGAACTGCAGAAAACCCTGGATACTGGCAGAGGGGATACCGCTACCGACGGCAACACCGACTCCAAGCTCGAAAAATGGCTCATCAAGGCAGGAGTCATCAGGAGGTGGGCTCAGGATGACCTCAAAGCTGTAGAAGGCATCGGTCCTAAAATCGAAGAACTTCTCCACAAAGCAGGCATCAAAACATGGAGGGCACTGTCAGAAACCCCTGTAGGACGTATTCAGGAAATTCTGGATGCTGCAGGACCCAAGTATGCTCTTGCTGTTCCCGGCACATGGCCACAGCAGGCGGGACTCGCTGCTGACGGCAGGTGGGACGAACTCCAGGCTCTGCAAGACAGCCTCAATGCAGGCAAATAAACTGTAAAATGACTTTTTGCGGGAAGCATACCCGATAAACACTCAGGAAAGCCGGCCAGATAATGACCGGCTTTCCTTTTTTTAGTAAATGCCATCAGCTTAATACACAGGGCAGATGCTTTGGAGCGGCTGCCAAAAGCAAAATTTGATTAAATTTGCCCAAACTCCCCCGAGTATGGATACACAATTTGTCATCTCGTTTGCCAACGTGGACATCTGGCAGGAAGAAAACCAGATTCTCCAGCAGGTCAATTTTCAAGTAGCACCAGCCGAGACTTGTTATATCATAGGCAAATCCGGGAGCGGAAAAACAAGCCTCCTCAACACCATCTACGGAAGCCTTCCGATTAAAAGTGGGCAGGCGACAGTCGCGGGCTTTGATTTGACACAACTCAGGGACAAAGACATACCCTTGCTGCGTCGTAAACTGGGCATGGTGTTCCAGGACTTCATCCTTTTTGAAGACTGGACCGTAGGCCGCAATCTGCTCTACATCCTGCAAGCCACCGGCTGGAACGACAGATCACAAATGACAGCCAGGGTCCTTAAAGTGCTCGAAATGGTGGGGCTCGGAGGATACGAAAAAAAACAGGTCAACACACTCTCGGGAGGCGAACAACAAAGAGTAGTTATAGCTCGTGCCCTGCTTAACAACCCTCCGGTGATTATTGCCGACGAGCCCACAGGAAATCTGGATCCTGACACCAGCGACGAAATCCTGTATCTACTGAGCAGACTCTCGGCAGAGTTTGGCACATCCATCATCATAGCCACACACGACTACAGACTCATACAGAAGTTTCCTGCCAGAGTGTACCGATGTGAAGGCAACCGCCTGACTGAAGTCGCCTGATGCTATTGTCAATCTTTGCCGGCATATCTCCTGTATGCCAGTGTACTGACAATCAGCCCATAAGCCATGACTGTCACAGAGCTCATAGGCATAAGAATGGCGGCCACCACAGGCGTTAGCTGACCTCTGACCGCAAAATACAACCCCGTGACATTGTATAATATGCTAAGTAAAAAAGCACCAGCGACAATATATCGGGCATCAGTCAGCAACCGCAGGTAATCCAGAAATTTGCCAAACCTGGCCGCCCCGAGAATGGCGTCACATGCAGGCGTAAAATTATTGTTGTTTTCAGACACCACAATGCCTACATCGCTTTGCATGAGGGCTCCCGAATCGTTAAGCCCATCGCCCACCATCACCACCTTATGTCCATCGGCCTGCTGTGCCTTGATAAAATTAAGCTTATCCACCGGGCTCTGGTGGAAAATCATACGGGCATGGGCAGGAAAAAATGATTTGAGTCTCTCTTCTTCCCTGTCATTGTCACCGGATAAAATAGCCACTTCAAATTTTGTCCCCAGCGTATTTACAAGGTTTTGTACGCCTTCGCGGAGTTGGTGCTCTATCTCAAACCGTGCCATTATCTGGCCGTCAACACTTGCATAGACTCCAGTCCTGCTCCGGTCATCCTGTCCACAGACAAATCTGTAGGAGCCCACTCGGACATGTTCAGAGCCAAAGACACCTTCTATACCCTGACCAGGAATCTCCGTAAAGCTGTCTGGGTCAAAAAGCGGCCCCTGCTCCAGGTATTGACTGATGGCCTTACTGGCTGGATGGGCAGAGAGGAAAACCGTACTTCTCAGAAGCTTTGTATGGTGTTGGTCAGGATGATACTCCTCACAACTGACCTTCATATGCCTGTGGTCGGTAATGGTTCCCGTCTTGTCAAAAATAATCATATCAGCCTGCTGCAGGCGGTCGATGACTTTGACATTTTTAAGATAAAAACCTCCTTTGCCCAATAGCCTCAACAGATTGCCATAGCTGAAAGGCAAAGCCAGGGCCAAAGCACACGGACAAGCCACGATGAGCACGGCGGTAAATGCATTAAACGCCATGGACTTGTCGACCATGAGCCAGTACATCAGTGTTATCACTGCCACCACCATGATGTTCAAGGTAAAATATTTGCCAATACGGTCTATGATCGTCTGCGTACCTGATTCCTTGTCGATGCGGAAGGTATCTTCGTCCCAGAGCCGTGTGAGATAAGACTGATCTACTTTGCGGGCCATCATAACCTGGATGGCCGTACCCGAGTTTTTACCACCTGCATACACCTTTTCACCGGATTTTTTACTAACAGTCTGAGATTCGCCGGTCACAAAGCTGTAGTCAATGGCTGCGTCTCCTTTGACGATAAGTCCGTCACCCGGTATGATTTCTTCGTTTCGGACCAGGATAATATCGCCTTTGTCCAGCTTGTCAAGGCTCCGCGACACCCATTCGGCACCTTCTCTGACC
>JAKQGD010000622.1 GCA_029573365.1 Bacteroidota bacterium
GAAATATTTCGGGGGTCACCTGGGCTGCCACACTTGCTGCAAATGTTGTTTTCTTGTCATGGTATAGAGGAATTAAAATTCCATATTTTTTAGCAAATTCCTTTATCCTCTTTTTTGAATATCGGCCGCTGAACACCCCTATAAGCGTTACCCCTACACTCCGGCAAAGAGAATCAAGGCCTTCCAGGTCCGGGGTATAATGCCTACATATCGGGCATTCGTCATTGAGGAAAAGAACAGCCAATTTATCAATTTTCTCATCCGGGCTGGATATAACACCACTGCCGGTAATCCTTTTGAGATTATTTATATTGAAGCATGGATTCTGACTGTAACCCACTGTCACATATGCCAGTAAAAATGCCAGAAATAACACGTTTCGGATGACCACTTAACTAACCATTTTTCATTAAAATACAAAAGCAGATGCAATTGTTCATTGCACCTGCTTTTGATAATATATCACAACTGTATCCTTTACTTTCTGAGTGCAGGCCAGTTTTTACCGTCAGTCCTGGTGATATAAATTTCACCGGCTTCAGGATCATAATCGTTTTTCCAGCTCAGGTATAGCTCGCTGCCATTGACCCTGATTTCTCGGAAAATATAAGTCTCGCCCCATCGGCTCTTACCGCTAAATGAAAGCTTATTACAAGCATCGTTCAACTTAAGGTCTCCTCCAGGAAGTGTAGCTGTAGCACCGTAGCAATTGGCATATGCACCAAATGAAAAGTCAGGTTCTGCACCGTTATCAAGCACTGGTGTGTACACACCAGTACCTGCAGACTTGAATTCCATGGTTCCGGTACTTTCCGTACCACACCATCCGATAGAACGGTAGTTATAAGTACCTGCAAGTTCAGAAATACAAACTACGTTGAAATTCAACTGGCAGTTGGCCCCCACTGAGTTGCTGCAAATACCACCTGACCAGCTGTCATAATACTTGCCGTCACTGGATTTGAAACCCCATGTAAGTGTAAACTTATCATTGGCTGTAAAGTAGCTGGAAGCACTTCTGGCAGGATCTTTAGGATTGTTAAATACATCCCTGGCACCAGCACCATCCTTGTAATCAAAAGTAGCACCTTTAAACAGGTTGTAAACATCGGTGGCAGACCAGCTAAAATCCTGAGGAGTTCTTGCTGCTCCTGCCTGAAGGGTTCTTAGCTTCTTCTTGCCATGGTTTGCTGTCTTAGGCAGTCCGTCCTGATCGAGATAACCTTCTGTCCATGTGACATAAAGATCCATTTCGTTTACATTGACCTTACCGTCTGT
>JAKQGD010000624.1 GCA_029573365.1 Bacteroidota bacterium
ATGAATATCATATTGAGTGTATAAGTATATAAATCAAAGGAGGAAAAATATGAAAAAAGTGAAGGCTATTTTTGTGGTAATAGCGGTACTTTGTGCCGTGTCTCTTGTTTTTACAGGTTTTGGCTGTAAACAAGCGGTCCCAACTACAATGGCTGTATGGGCAGCCACAGAGCCTGAGTCAATCGATCCTGCAAAATCAGCATGGGTGCATGAGGGAACACTCATTTATCACACGTTCGAGGGCCTTATGAGATGGGATGCCACGGTCCCTGGCTCAGTGCCAGTCCTTGGGCAGGCGAAGGAAATTGTCTGGGATGCAACAAAAACAAAAGCTACAGTTACCCTGCGCAAAGATATTTACTGGAGCGACGGCAAACCGGTTCTTGCAAAAGATTTTGAATATGCATGGAAACGGCACGCGGATGCAAATCTTGCAACAGCATATGGTTCAACAATGGTCGAGTTTTTTAAGGGAGGTGTCGAGGCCTATAATGAGGTGCAGAAGTCAATTGATGAAGGAACCACTATAGACCTTAAAGCTGCCCTGGATAAGATGGCAGTTAAAGCAACTGGCGACAAGACCCTTGAATTTGAACTTGCAAGGCCATGCCCTTATTTTGATTATGTCCTTGCATTTGCAACAATGGTTCCTGTAAGGGAAGATACCATTATACCCAATGGCGACACATGGACCAATAATCCGGAAACCTATATAACCAATGGCCGCTATATAATGGCTGAAAGAAAACCAAATGAGACAATAGTGCTGAAAAGGTTTAACAAGTACTGGGACAACGCATCAACCAAAATGGATACTATTGAATTTAAGCTTCTTGCAGATGAAAATGTCGCATATGCAGCATACCAGACGGATCAGGTATCGTTTATCCAGTCGATTCCTCTCGGCGAAATGGAAACTGCTCTGGCATCAGAAGATTACATTCAGGGCGGGCTTCTCGGTACTTATTACTTTGACTTTAATGTGACCAAAGAGCCCCTTGACAATGCAATGGTCAGGAAGGCACTCTCGCTTG
>JAKQGD010000626.1 GCA_029573365.1 Bacteroidota bacterium
AGACAAACCGTGCTTCAGAAGCTGTCAGAAGGTTTGACGAAGAGTCCTGGAAGGAATACAAAGACAAAGTCAGCAAGCTTAATATGATAATATTTAAGGAATAGCATGACAGACACCATGTTATTTTAGAAGATTTATATCAGAATCATATCTTTGCAGGCTGTAATCAGAATTTTAAACCCATGAACATAAAAAATATTGTGGCCATCAGTGGATTGCCGGGATTGTTTAAAATCATTTCTACAAAAAACAATGGATTACTGGTCTCTGACCCCGATACCGGGAGGAGCCGCTTTTGCTCTATCAGGCAACATCAGTTTACGCCCATGGAAACTGTGGCCATATACACTGACGATGACACCATAGAGATAGCTAAAGTGTTTCAGAACATGCTGGACAAAAAAGAAGAACTTCCTGTGCCGTCTCCTACAGCCAGCCACAACGAACTTCAGAAGTACTTTGCCGTCATCATCCCTGATTATGACCGAGATAGAGTTTTCCATAGCGATATGAAGAAGGTGATAAAGTGGTACAATTACCTCGATGCCAGAGGATATCTCACGGCAGAACCGGAAAAGGAAGAGTCAAAAGAAGAACAAAAAGACAAACAGGAAGAATAGTAAAATTTTTCCCTAATGGTGAATATGAAATTTTTATCACAAGTGTAAAACGAATAATATGAAAGGATTTTTTTTAGGCATTTTTGTTATGTGTTTATTTACCGCGTCCAGTGCACAAAACTCATCTCCATCGAAAGCAAAGGATGGAACAGCTCCTGCACCTCAGGAAAAACAAAGAGAAATCTTTAAGGTCGTAGAAAACATGCCTCTTTTTCCGGGCTGCAGTGACCCGGAAATGAAGCCTGCAGACCGGAATGCCTGTTCCAACAAAAGATTGATGGATTATATTTTCAGCAACCTTAAATATCCGGCTGAAGCTAAAAACAACAATGTGCAAGGCAAAGTAGTTGTACAATTTATAGTGGAAAAAGACGGGACAATCAACGATGTAAAAGTTGTCAGAGACATTGGATCGGGATGTGGCAAAGCCGTCGAAGATGTAATTAGAAACATGAACACCATGCCTGAAAAATGGACCCCAGGTAAACAAAGAAGCCAAAATGTTGACGTTTTGATTACATTGCCTGTTGAATTTAAGCTATAAACAGTGAATTGTCCTTGTCGGCAACATAACCTAAAACCATAACCTATGAAAATGGCCGGCAGGTGTTTGACGATAATTTTTGGTGCAATGATGGCATGGTCCTGCAGCAAGGAGGAGCCATGTCAAACGTGCAGTTTAGCGGGGGTTTACTCTGGGGTTTTTCATGATATAGCGGCGTGTTACGGCTGTGTTCCGTTCAGGGATACGGTGTTTACTGGGAGTTTTGTCGTGACCTCAACCGACCACGACAGTTTAAAAATCGTCAGGTCGCACGATAAGTATGAATGGAAATTTGCTTTTTCTTCCGATAAAAAATACCGGATAAATAGCAATGGGTCACTATGGGAAGAATTTACTTTTAAATCAGCCGACAGCCTTTCCTATTTTTACAATTTGGGAGGCAGCGGAGGTTATTTCAGATCCACATTTGAAGGCAAAAGGTGATTATTTTTAAGAAGACCACAGCCTTCAATTTCCGGCAAATGGGCTGCCAAAAATGCCTACTGCCAATTCGAGCCAGACGATGATCAAAACACTTAACAACAACAGGACAGAAATCACCTTGTAATGCAGGGGCCTGACGTTTGATAAAATCCACCTGCCTGCAAACCCCACAGTGGTGAGTAATAGCCCGGCTACTAAAAAGTCAGACAACGACCAGTTGACCTGTTCTGTAAGCATCATAGCAACAAATGGAACAGCCAGGATGACTGACACAGCGATTGGTATAATCCATGGGGAATTAGCTTTCATCGGCTAGGTGGTGTTAAATATGTCTTTTTTTGATTTTAAGTATGAACGGTGACACGGCTTCTCATATTGTAAAATGCGATGACCAGAAAGCCGCTCAAAGCAGCGAGCATGAGGTACATGTTAAAAAATCCGGTCATATCTGCAACATACATGCTAAACATAGGTGCCACAACATGGGCTATGCCATAGGCTATCGAGTACAGAGCCATGTACTGGCCCCGACGATCTTCGGCAGGCCGTGACACAGCATAATTGGTCATAAAAGGCATGGCGAACATTTCGCTGAGGGACATAAGCACGATAAATATAACAGCCGGCACGAGTGAAGTGACGCCTGTAAGCAAGGCAGCAAACCCACCGACCATAAAC
The DNA here is from genome assembly GCA_029573365.1 of Bacteroidota bacterium. Lineage (GTDB taxonomy): Bacteria > Bacteroidota > Bacteroidia > Chitinophagales > Saprospiraceae > OLB9. The sequence continues at coordinate 2,287 of JAKQGD010000626.1, forward strand.
AAACATCCACCCGCAATCATATACATATACCTTTGGTAATTTTCCATCATCCTGATAAACGGCATTTCCAACACTACGATGATCAGACCATTGAGGGCGAGCAACAAACCTATGGTTTCCTCTGAATAACTCCACTCCCTGTCCCAAAAGACCGGCACACTGGTAAACAGCTGAAAGAACGCTATAGCATACAGTGCCACAAAAAAGATAAAAATGAGATACGAGGTGTCCTTGTATGCCGATGGAGAGACCGGTTCCGGCTTTCGTAACGATTCGCCCGGATTTTGTTTGACAGGCTTGAGATATGCGACCAGCAGCCATGCTGCAACAAGGCAGGTCGCGGCATCAATAAAAAATATCCATTTAAACCCCATCCATGCAGCAACGAGGCCTCCCGCTGCCGGACCGATAGAAAATCCCAGATTTATGGCAAACCGCATAAGCGAAAACGATCGTGTACGATTTTCGGGTGTGGAAAAAGCCGCTATGGCCACACTGTTGGCAGGGCGAAGTGCATCCGAAATGGACGAAAAGCAGAAAACGGTAATCAGAATGCCAATATACGACTTGAGCACTATGAGCAGCAGCAGCAGCAACGAACTTAAAGTCAGGCTGTACAACTGCACATGATAATAGCCAAAGCGGTCTGA
>JAKQGD010000630.1 GCA_029573365.1 Bacteroidota bacterium
AGCATACAGAATCCTTACAACCTCCTCAACCGGAGTTTTGAGGTGGGCCTTTCTGAGATATCCATCAGGGAAAACATAGGATTACTGGCTTATTCGCCTATGGGTTTTGGGCTGCTTTCTGGCAAATACCATAACAATACCGATAAACCCGAGGATCGTATCAACCAATTCAAACAGCTTTCCAGGTACAACAGTCCTCAGAGTTATGAGGCTGCAGCCAGGTACATATCTATAGCCACAGATGCGGGAATATCGCCGGCTGTCCTTGCTCTGGCTTTTGTCAATGACAGGCCTTTTGTCACCAGCAACATTGTGGGAGCCACATCTGTAGAACAACTCAGAGAAAACATAAGCAGCATAGATGTAGTCCTTAGTAGCGATACGATGACCAGGATAGAAGAAGTACACAAAGAAATTTCAAATCCGGCTCCCTGAGCGTAACTGTTCCACAGGTTTATTGTGTATTTTTGCATATCAAACCTTAGGAACATGATTACCAAAAAAGTTGACTCAGCTACAGAAGCACTTCAGGGCATCGCAGATGGCATGACCCTGATGCTGGGTGGTTTCGGACTGTGCGGAATACCGGAAAACAGCATCGCAGAGCTCGTCCATAAAAAAGTAAAAAACCTGACCTGTATTTCTAACAATGCCGGTGTGGATGATTTCGGACTTGGATTCCTGTTGCAAAACAAGCAAATCAAAAAGATGATTTCCTCCTATGTAGGCGAAAACGAGGAATTCGAGCGACAGATGCTCAGCGGCGAACTGGAAGTAGAGCTCATACCTCAGGGTACCCTGGCAGAGCGTTGCAGGGCCGCCCAGGCCGGAATTCCTGCTTTTTATACACCAGCAGGCTTTGGCACTGAGGTAGCCGATGGCAAGGAAACACGGGAGTTTAACGGCAAAATGTACGTGATGGAAAAGGCTTTCAAAGCCGATTTTGCCATCGTTAAAGCATGGAAAGGCGACACCGTCGGAAATCTTATATTCAGAGGCACTGCACGCAATTTTAACCCTTGTATGTGCGGAGCAGCCAGAATAACCATAGCAGAGGTAGAAGAACTCGTCGAACCCGGTACCCTTGACCCCAACTTCATCCATATTCCCGGTATTTTTGTACAGAGAATCTTCCAGGGGAAAACCTACGAAAAGAGGATCGAGCAGAGGACCGTCAGAAAAAAACAGGCAGTCTGACATGGTTGACCTGTATGAGTTTAGTCTGGGTCCGTATCCACGGGGTTTTCACGTCATAACGGATGAGGTTTTAAGCTTTTTGGGCCACCTCCCAGAAACCGCTGTTTTGCATGTATTTATACGTCACACGTCGGCGGGAATCTGCATCAACGAAAACTATGACACTGATGTCCTGGATGATTTCGAAACATTTTTCAGCAGGCTGGTGCCTGAATATTTTCAGGGTATGAAACACACCGTCGAAGGTCCCGATGACATGCCGGCACACATCAAAGCCGTCTTTACAGGCTGCTCAGTAACCATACCCGTGTCCAATCACAAACTTTGCCTCGGTACCTGGCAGGGAATCTATCTTTGTGAATTCAGGGACAATGCCCGTGAGAGACATATCGTGGCTACAGTAATTTCCTGAATCTAAAATCTTTATCTGCATATGAAATCCTGTTTTTTACACCTGGTCATGGTGGCCTTTTTTACATTTCCGCTTATATTGGAAGGGCAGGAGAGACCACCTCTGATACATACTGGACCTGACGCTCCTCTGTGGATGAAAATGATGGAGGAAGAGAACCCCAATGTATTCAGGGTTCAGCAGGAATTTGAACGATATTACCGTACCCATGCCTTCGAAAAAAATGCATACACCCAATACTACAAGCGGTTTGTCCGATGGGCCAGGCCTTATGTAAACGGGGAAGGATACGTGTCTTTGCCTCATCCTCAGGAACTTGCAGACCGAGAAAGAAAAATAAACCAATACAGGACTCAAACATCCAGAAACGCTAATTGGACATTTGTCGGGCCCACAGAGACCTGGTCTACAGATGCACAGACGAGAGTCACCTGGCAGACCAATATTTACAGCGTGGATATAGCACCATCCAATCCGGATATTCTGTATGCGGGTGGCGAAAGCGGGGGCCTCTGGAAAACGACCGATAAGGGATTGACGTGGACGCTTAAGACCAAAAACATCCTGCACGGAGCATTTTCGGCGGTGAAGATTCATCCTGTAGATCCAAAGACTGTATTGGCAGGTACTTCAGGTAAACTCCTGAAAACCACCACCGGAGGCGATACCTGGAGCACCGTTTACTCCGAAAGCGGATTGTCTGTGTATGAAATGGCTTTTTCGACCACAGACGCCAACATAATTTTGGCAGCAAGCAACAAAGGGCTTTTGAGAACCACAAATGGTGGCAACACATGGACCAAGATTTATACCAATCTTTGCTGGACTGTCAAAAGAAAAGAAGGATCAAGAAATACGTTTTATGCCATAAGAGA
>JAKQGD010000002.1 GCA_029573365.1 Bacteroidota bacterium
AACGTCATCACTGGTTTAGAACTGGAAAGGTTAATCAACGCTTCCGGTCCAACCCAGGGACACGTCTTAAAACCATCTGATGGAGAAACCCCAAAAAGCGTGGCCTTCATCCAGTGTGTTGGTTCCAGAGACGAACAGATCAACAAGCCATACTGTTCCAGAGTATGCTGCATGTACGCCATGAAAAACGGTCAGCTCATCAAAGACCACGAGCCTGACACCGAAGTCACCGTCTACTACATGGATATAAGGGCATTCGGTAAAGGATTCGAAGAATTCTACAAACGGTCACAGGAAAAATACGGCATCAAATTCATAAGAGGCCGACCAGCAACCGTACTGGAAAACCCAGACCAGACCCTGACCATCCGGGCAGAAGACACTATGCTTGGAAAAATCACCGAGTACGACTACGACATGGTAGTGTTATCCGTAGGACTGGAACCACCAGAAGGAATCGAAGAACTCAGACAGACCATCGGTCTCTCCAAGAGTGCAGATGGTTTTCTCATGGAAGCTCACCCCAAACTCAGACCTGTTGATACCTTAACTGATGGTGTATACCTGGCCGGAGTATCCCAGGGACCAAAAGACATTCCTGACGCTGTAGCCCAGGCATCTGGTGCAGCAGCAAGAGCAGCCATACCTATGGTCAAAGGTGAAGTGGAAATTGAGCCAATTGTAGCCTCTGTAGACACGGATGTCTGTGGTGGATGCGAAGTTTGTCTGGAACTCTGCCCATTCGGAGCTATCGAAAGGGAAGACGAACAGGCCAAGGTGAACATTGCACTGTGTAAAGGATGCGGAACCTGTGTAGCGGCCTGCCCATCCGGAGCAATGGACCAGCAGCACTTCAGAACCGCTCAGATCATGGCCCAGATCGAAGCAGCCATGGGCGGTCAAGCAGGAAAATAAATCAGGGCTCAACCCCTCTTTTATTTTATTTTAAAAATTTTTTTTTATTTTTCAACTTACTTAGTGGAAACTATTTTTTTTAAATTAATTCACCC
>JAKQGD010000020.1 GCA_029573365.1 Bacteroidota bacterium
ATCCCGGCCAGCATCAGCCAGGGCATTGCACCCAGCGAGAAGAACATAATGGTTGCTGTGACAACAATGGGACCGATTATGTAACCCAGGTCGCCCCCCACCATCCAGATGCTCATCCCTTTACCCACTTGCCTGCCAGCCAGCTGATTGACCAGTGATGGCAAAATGGCGTGCAGTGTGGCTGAAGAGATTCCGGCTATCAATGTGTAAATGAGCGCAATTTCATATGTTGGAGCGGTGGCGAGTAAACTGAGGAATATGCCTGTAACTGCAGGCGCAGCCAAACCGATTTTCCTAAGATTTTTTCTGTCTGCCAGGTGACCAATAACGGGCTGGAGTATGGATGCGCCCTGGTAGAGCAGGAGAAAAAGGCCAGCCTCCACTTTCAGCAGTGACAATCTCTCAATCAGGAAGGGGATCAGTGGCGCGATAAAGCCGGCATAGGTATCATGGATGGTGTGTGCGCAGGACACCACTATTGTCCGCAGTGTCTGAAAATCAGAATTAACTGCAGGTTTTTTGCTGCTTAATATTTCAGGATCCACCACATGGGCTGCCCTCAAGCTTGTCATATCACTCCTTCCCTGAAAATGGGTTGTCTGGTATTTCAAAGCCCGAATTATAACTTGCCGCCATATGATTGACAAACCCAGGAACATGGTATTGCTATTGACAGAATGACCGAATGTGAATAAAATGCAATCCGTAAAATATAAAAAAGGAGGCAGTACCTATGAATGGAATGGTTCATGAAACAAGCAAACTGACGGCAGCGCCTCCTGCAGTGCATTAAAAAATCGGTATCCTATCCACCGCAGGATGTTGCAGCCCTGCGGTTTTTTGTTCCCATCTTATGTAAAAACTGTCAGGCTGTTTGCTGTCAACCGGAAAGGAAGCAGACGCTTTCAAAAAAAGGATTCGCCCCTTTCATCATCATTGGTAACTTTGGAGCAATCATGTTAGAAAATATCAAAACGACAGTCAACAAATTTTCAAGCCGCTTCTGG
>JAKQGD010000071.1 GCA_029573365.1 Bacteroidota bacterium
AAGTGTACGGAGGCATCAAAAATTTTCTTAATGAATACCAAAACGATTTTGACCGGGGCAAAAATAGAGACAGCAATTATATTTACGGACCTGCCATACCCGGGACATTTTATCTGGGCATCAAAATAAAGACAGAATGACAAACCTGTCCAAAAATGAAAAAATTTGAGCATCTGCTTTCCGGAGGGGACTTCAGGTCTATCGGCCATTCAAATCAGATAGTGTCTCAAGTAAAAACACAGGAAGATTTTGATGCATTGTTTGCCGGTTTTTTTATCCCCGAAAGGCTCATCGTAATGAGAGTCGCCGATGCTACAGAAAAATTACGATTAAAAACCCATCTTTTCTGCAAAAACATGCTCAGGATATTCTTGACCTCTGCGATACAGCGAGAACATCGAACTTAAATGGCATCTTGCTCTTCTGATACCACGTCTTAATCTGACGGATGAAGACGCCGCCAGGGCATGGCGGATTGTTATGGGGTGGGCTTCGAATCCTAAGGAAAGTAAAAAAGTCAGGGTCAATTCCCTTGATGCAATAGTACAAATGGCAAAGAAAAACACACGTTTGGAACCGGAGGCCCAAAACCTAATTCTGAGCATGAAGTCTGAAAACGTCCCTTCACTAAATGCACGCATTAAAAAACTGACCCGGTAGTCAATCAGGCAGTCTTCTATACTTTTAGCGAGTATTATTTATTAAATCTCCTGATGATTCTGAGTCGGTGTGTATATCGCCTGATTTCTTTGTTGAATATCCCGAAATGGTCGATTCTGTCTGTCCTGACACTGCCATAGACATGCAGAACCTTGCCATCGCCCAGCAGGATGCCGGCATGGTCTACCCGGCCATCTTCATCCATACAAAAAGCGACATCACCTTCAGTGGCCTGTTGCTCGAAGTCTACCATAGTACCATACATACATTGTAGATCAGGTGTGCGTGGCAGGTTGATGTTAAAGAATCTGAACGTGTTTTGTATCAACGCTCCTGCATCTATGCCAAAAGGACTTCTGCCGCCGGGCATCTCAGGAGCAAACATATAACGCCTTGCAATCTTTGATATCAGTTCAGGCACAAATTCCAGTCCTTCAGGCGAAATAGCCTGCCCGTTGTATATGTATTTGTTGTCTGGCATTTTAAAGGAAATGCCGTCATGACGGGGCAGGGTGGAGCCCATGACCAGATATTTGGCAACATCGTCGTTAAAAGCAGGATGGCAAATTTCCATGGTCAGAGCATTTTCCTCAGTATATTTTTGGTATTTGTATTCGTCTATGAGCATCACCTGAGAGGAATGAACCCAGCCTTCTGATCGGCAGGTGTTCGTCATAATTCTAAACCAGTATTTGTTTTTTTTCCGAATAATCTCTGCCACTTCGCCAAAAAGCATCTGGCTGACCTGGGGGGATGCCATGTCAGGGCTGTTTCTCACGGGAATCACATTGATTCCGCAGATAAGATGGACCATGTGCCTCGTATCGGCCGCTTTGTTTTTTGACATATAAATTGCCGGGAGTCGGAATACTATTGAGGCATCCGTCTCCGTTATTAGTTTTTACTCAAAAATCAGTCCATTATCGGCTTGAGCCGCTGGCTAACAATAATTTTTTTTAGTTTTGCTCTTCAATTCACGTTAGGAGATGTCAAATAAGGTATTCCGAAGAAGTTTAACACAAGGGATGGGCAGGGCAGGGTGTCTTGGGGTGGCCATATTATTTTTGGTTGTGCAAAAGATGGCTGCCCAGGATCCTCATTTTTCTCAGTTTTATGCTTCGCCGCTGACACTCAATCCTGCCATCGCCGGGACCTACAGCGGTACGTTCCGCATCTCGGCTATATACAGGGACCAGTGGAGGTCGGCCGTAGACAATCCCCTCAGGACGTTTTCTGCCAGTGGCGATGTCAAATTTGATCTCCATTTCAATAAAAAAAGCCTGCCGGACGTGGTGGCTCTGGGCATCACTTTTTTTGGAGACAGGGTGAGCACGTACGACTACAATACCAATCAGATTATGCTGACAGCTGCTTATCACAAAGCTCTGGACAAAAAAACTAAGCAATACCTGGGTGTAGGAATTCAGGGCGGAATATTTACTAAAACCATCAATTACGAGGACCTCACTTTTGGGGATCAGTTCAAT
>JAKQGD010000073.1 GCA_029573365.1 Bacteroidota bacterium
GGGTTTAAAAGCAACCATAGTTACAAGCCTTCTGAATTTGTTGTTCAGGACTATGCCCTCATCTTCCAGGTAGCCAAAGCCAAGGAAATGTGTCGTCCTTTCTGACCCCCCGGTAAGTGAAAAATTATGGTTATGAGTAAATGCATTTCTAAGAATTTGACCATACCAGTCGGTATCGTATTCTCCTTGTGGTACCAATGAACCGGAGGCAGCAGATGCATAATTGGCGTATTCCTCTGCATTGGCCATTCTGATAAGGTTGGCCGCACTTCTGAAGCCGATGAAGTTGTTGTAATTCATCTGTGTGACCCCGCTTTTACCTTTTTTGGTGGTGATGATGACCACACCGTTGGCTCCCCTGGCCCCGTATATGGCGGTTGAAGAGGCATCTTTAAGTACGTCCATGGTCACGATCTCAGAGGTATTGATATTGCTGATATCGTCGGTCAGTACCCCGTCTACTACAAACAAAGCCGTAGTGCCGGCCAAGGCTGTGCCGGTACCTCTGACCCTTACGTTTGGAGATGAGCCCGGTCGACCGCTTGATATGATTTGTACCCCTGCAACCTTACCCTGGAGAGCCTGAGTAGCCGTCATGACCGGTTGTTTTGCGAGTTCTTCGCCCTTGACGCTTACAGTGGCTCCAGTAACATCAACCTTTCTCTGGGACCCGTATCCCACTATGACGACCTGATCGAGGATGACATCTTCTGTTTCCAGAGATATATCGACCACAGTCTGATTGCCGACTGCCAGCTCACGGGTTTTATAACCAATGTAGCTGACGACTAGGATTGTCTCCGTGTCTGCTTCTATTTCAAAATTGCCGTCCAGATCCGTAATGGTGCCTCTGCCGGTATTTTTTACCAGAATGGATGCACCTATGACGGGCTCGTTGTTTTTCCCATCTCTAACGGTGCCTTTGATGGTCTTCATTTGGGCTGATGCAGCATTACCGGATATAAGCATTAATGCCAGTATCCAAAGTTTAACACGTGTGGTCATACAGGTAGGGTGTATTGTTATCAATTTGTTATGGCAGGGTACCTTGTACACTTATGCTGCCGGATATTAAACACAATATTACAAATTTTCTGTGAGGTTTTAGTACAAAAAAGACTACGACATTACTACTACATCAGTTGAAGTTGAAGTTGAGGGTGAGGGTGAGGGTGAGGTGATGGAATTTATTCTTGATTTTGTCATAATTTTTGCTTTTTCCAGGCAAAAATTTCGCCAAAATCTATTTCTTTTTGCTTTGATACCACGGATTAAAATCCGTGGCTATTAACATCTCACCCCGGTTAATCATGCCCCTGCGGTCGGACGCTTCAAAAGCGTCTCACCGCTTTTTTGTAACCACGGATTAAAATCCGTGGCTATAAATATTACACTCCTACGGGTTTTATTTCAATCTGAGATTAATATTCATCCGATCGGTTAATCCTGCCACTGCGGTCGGACGATTTAAAAGCGGCCCACCGCTTTTTTGTAACCACGGATTAAAATCCGTGGCTATAAATATTACACTC
>JAKQGD010000075.1 GCA_029573365.1 Bacteroidota bacterium
TCTCTGAATGGGGGCATGACTTCAGACCAGAATATCGCCGCATTCGCACCATGATATCCGCCATCGGCGAGGACATACCCATCATAGCCCTTACAGCTACAGCCACTCCCAAGGTCCAGTCTGACATCGTAAAGAGCCTGGAAATGCATGATACCAACATCTTCGTGTCGTCCTTCAACAGGGACAATCTCTATTACGAAGTCAGGCCAAAAATCAACAAGGACAGCACCATTAAAAGCATAATCCAGTTTATAAAAACAAGTCAGGGCAAGTCAGGCATCATCTATGTACAGGCAAGAAAGTCGACCGAAGAAATAGCCAAAGTATTATGTGTCAATGGCATAAAAGCCGCCGCCTATCATGCAGGTCTCGATGCCAAGACCAGAACACAGGTGCAGGACGATTTCCTCATGGAAGAGGTGGAGGTCATAGTGGCTACCATCGCATTTGGAATGGGCATAGACAAGCCGGATGTGCGGTTTGTAATCCATTACGACATACCTAAAAGCATAGAAAATTATTATCAGGAGACCGGACGGGGAGGCCGTGATGGACTCAAAGGAGATTGCCTGGCCTTTTATTCCTATAAAGACATCCTCAAACTAGAAAAATTTCTCAGGGACAAGCCGGTAGCAGAGCGGGAACTGAGTGCCCAGCTTATGGACGAAGTCATAGCATATGCCGAGACAAGCACATGCCGGAGAAAATTTCTGTTGCATTACTTTGGCGAAGAATACGACGACAGCCACTGCTCCAATATGTGTGACAACTGCAAGTTTCCCAAACAAAAGGAAGAGGTCATGGCCCAGATGAAACTTGCCCTGCAGATAGTCGTCCAGCTCAATGAAAATTATACCATCAAACACCTGGTGGAGTTTGTTACCGGTAAAATATCGAAAGAATTAAAGGACTATAAGTTTGACAAACTGCCTCTGTTTGGCTCGGGAGCCGAAAAAGACGAACTTTTCTGGCACACCATCTTCAGGTCAGCCGTGCTAAATGACTTTTTGTACAAAGAAGTGGAACAATACGGCATACTCAAAATCACAGACGAAGGCAAAAAGTTTATCAAACATCCACACTCAGTCATGATTCCGCTCAACAGAGACTTTTCTGTCAAGGAAGACGACGACGCAGATTACTCAGGAGGCCAGGGAGCAGCACTCGACAATGTATTGGTAGAGTTGCTAAAGGACCTCAGAAAGTCAGAAGCCCGCAAACTTAAGGTGCAACCATGGGTGATTTTTTCTGAACCCTCTCTGCAGGATATGGCGACTTATTATCCCGTCAGCATGGAAGATATGCTCCAGATAGCCGGCGTGAGTCAGGGCAAGGCTCAGAAGTTTGCCAAGCCGTTTATAGAACTGATCAAAAAATATGTAGAAGAAAACGACATCGAGCGGCCCACAGAAGTGGTGGTCAAACAGGTAGCCAATAAATCCAGAAATAAAGTCACCATCATACAATCCATAGACCGAAAGATGCCTTTTGAGGATATAGCACGCAATGTCGAAATGACCCCCGACGAGCTCCTTTACGAGCTAAACGGCATCGTGGATGCAGGTACTAAGCTCAACATCAATTATTATATCAAGGAGCGGGTAGATGAGGAAATCATTGATGAAATCTTCGATTATTTCAAATCAGCATCCTCAGACGCCATAGATGTAGCCATCCGAAAACTTAATGAGGACGACATCAGCGAAGAGGAAGTACTCCTGGGAAGGATCAAGTTTATCTCAGACGTGGCAAACTGACGACCCATGGTACAGATTATCATCATCAATGGACCCAACCTTAACCTCCTGGGTGTCAGGCAACCTGAAATCTACGGCACCAAATCTTTTGAGATGTATTTTGACGAACTGGAAGCCTGCTTTCCGGATTATAACCTGCATTACTACCAATCCAACCACGAAGGCGACATCATAGACAAAATCCATGGCGTAGGTTACAGATATGACGGCATTATACTAAATGCAGCAGGTTTTACACATACTTCTATAGCCATAGCCGATGCCCTCAGGGCCATCTCCACCCCTGTCGTAGAAGTACACATTACCAATATCTACGAACGTGAATCTTTCAGGCATCAAAATTTTATAAAGGAATCGGCCATCCACAGCATCGTCGGCAAAGGTCTCAATGGGTACAAAGAAGCCATAGAATACCTGAGGGACCATGTGATTTCAAAACAAACGTGATATAAAAGACGCCTTTTTAATGTTGGTTTGGTCTGTCTCTGAATAACCCAAATATCACATTAAAAATAAAAACTAACTGTCCTGACACAAAAAGCATGACCAGTAACAACAATATTTTTTCGTTTACAACCCTCAGCTTCAAGCTGAGGATGACAAGCATAAAAAATGTTGAAAGGGTAATAAAAATATGGCTGACTGTCATCCAACTCAACAGCCTTTTATTTCTTACGAGCCAGTAAATAAAGCCTGTTAAGGCTAGGTATCCTGAACATACAAGACCCAAATGAAATATACTGATTACAAAATAGGAGTCATGCAATTGAATATCTATCAATTTATTTACTCCCAGGAGACAAAGACCCAAAAGTAAAAGGGTTGAAATCCAGATTAGTTTGTACAGCTGGTCCATTGTTTTCAAATATCGGGTTATTCTGCTCAATTTAAGGATTAGTACTTACAGATTTATGCTCCTTTTAGAATTAACAGGAATGTATTACCTTTGCGAACAAATGTTCGTACTGTATGTCTGTTGACAAATTTTTTCATAAGCTGACCGTATCCCGTGTGTTAAGGCTCACAAATGAATGTATCGAGGTGACATTTGATGTGCCTGCTGATCTAAAAAGTTTGTTTGATTTCAAGGCAGGCCAATACCTTACCATACGCAAAACTATAGATGGTGAAGAGTTGAGGAGGTCTTATTCCATTTGTTCTTCGCCAACAGAGGGCTCATTGGCCATAGCCATTAAAAAAATAGAAAACGGACGCTTCTCCGGGTGGGCCAATAAACATCTCAAAGCCGGAGATACTCTTGAGGTTATGACACCTGCCGGTAATTTTATTCTGAAAGATTCTTTGTCCGGGACAGTAGTGTTTTTTGCTGCCGGCAGCG
>JAKQGD010000090.1 GCA_029573365.1 Bacteroidota bacterium
TGACATTCAAAGTGATAGAACCGTTGTTCTGTCCGCAGGTAGTTGGTGTAGAGTTTGTAGTAATCGAAATGGCGGTGCTACCGTTGACCACTGCCGTCGCCGTAGACGTACATCCTGTAGACGTCTGCGTCACCGTTACTGTATAGGTGCCGGGGCTTACGTTCATAGGATTCTGGCCCGTAAGGCCACCCGTCCATGTATAAGTATAACCCGTTGGTCCAGGGCTCACGCTGATGCTTCCGTTATTTTGTCCGCATGTTGGCTGTGTCACTGTCGTGGATGCAGTGAGCATACAGTCATTTCCATAGGCATCAATGCAGATTTTATCGGTGATTCCGTCAAATCCGCACGTTGGCCCGGAAAGAGTATAGGTCACACACAGAACGTAACTGGCATTAGCAGTGAGTCCGGTATATTCCGGGTTAAATCCGGATGCAACACCATGAACATTTGGATTTGGATTAGGAATGGTTGTTCCGCAGTTACCCGAAGGATGTAAAGCCCAACTTGCAGTAATACATGAAGGCGATCCATCATGCTGTCGTGAATTGGCGAATCCTAAAAACCCTGTGGCATCAGCCGTGGCTGTAAAACAATTGGTGAATGATGCTGGCCCGTACAATTCGCAGTTAGGCTGCCAGCAGGACAAAAACGTCCTTGCTGCATAGTTGGCAACAGAGCCCATACCCGGACCGGAACAAGGACTGGCACAAGTACCACATCCGCCCCCGCCGGGTGAATTGTCATATAGCCATACATAGGTATCATCAATGTTGAGACATGAACTATTAGTTATAGTTATTGTCACACAGAATTTATATGCTGTGTTGGGCACCACAGAATATTCAAATCCACCTCCAAAATCGGACGGTGTACTATTGGCTAGCGGGCTGCTACATCCTGCTCCCTGATATACCTGATATGTCCTTGAAAAATTGCATCCGCTTCCGTTGGTTCCGATAGCATTAACAAAGCCAATGGAAGTTTCCGTCGGCCCTGTAGTATAACTGTAGCAAAACTGATAGCTCGTACCATTTGAAGCCGGAAGATTGGGATTAAAATCATACTGGGCTACTGTGGAAAAAGGGTCATTATAATCATTGGCTGCAGCCCCGGTGTTGCAAAAATGTTCACCACCACATATGCCGTTGCCACTGGCACAGGTACATGGAGACATAGCAGGAGCACAGGTCAGGCCTGTAGAGAGGGTCTTTTCACATTGTGAGGAGCCTGAGTTTGGACTTGCATCAAATAAAATAGTGGATGCACACCCACTCACAGTGACGGAAATCGTCCTGGTAAAGTCATCGGTTGCACACCCGAACAGGTCTCCACATTCGTAGCTTAGTACATTGGTCAGATTATCGTAAATGTTCCAGTCAGAATCCTGGGCTATGGAATTGACGGCCGAGCCTATGAGTCCTGTGAGGTTACTCGACAAGGCACCACCTGCGGGAACGGGCGTTGTATATCCCGTAAGCACCGTAGGCTGAGGTCCGGCAGCAGCTATAAACTGGAATACACTCCCATAATAAGGTACGTCCAAACCACCAAGCTCTACTGTAAAAGTAATGTTATAGGTCCACGTGCCGTTTCCGTTGTCTACTACACTGTTTATGGTAAACGAACTGTTGTTGCAGGCATTAATGTCCTGGTGGGTGAAGATAAATATGAATACAAGTAAACTTAACTTAAGAAAAGTCTGACGAAGGATTGTTTGGCATAATGACTTCATTGCGGTGTTGGATTTTTTGAGTGTCCGTTGTTAATGGAATAAAAATTTTGATAAAAGTAGGGCCTGATGGCCAATACAGTATGATTTTGCGGCCGCCTGGTTGTCCCGATTCCGTGAATCAGAATGAATTTCTAGAATGTGTACTGTCTGATGTGAAGCCTGTATAAAGGCGTAGGTTTAGAAAAGGAGGGGGAAAAGCTTCCCGCCTCCTTTTAACCCATGAGAAAGTTAAATTAAAGTTTTACAAACCGTATGGCAGACCCGTATCGGTGTCCTTCTTTGCCTGTAAGCGATAGCATGTAGACGCCGGAATGTAACCCGGAAATGTCCAGATTCATCATCTGGCCTCCGTGGACCATGTTTCCAGTGCCACTCCAAACCACCTGACCGACCTGATTGGTGATGTCAACTGTAAGGTCCTGGTCTGAAGTTTCGGATCTCAATTCTACATTGATGTAATTGGCTGATGTTGGATTTGGATACACGGCTATCAGCGTGGCTTCCTGACATTGGGTATTCCTGGATTTGAGTATCTCAGAAAAACCGATCCTACCATCCAGATCCACTTGTTTTATACGGTAATACATGGTGCCGCCGCCGGCATTGTGGCTGTATTCGTATGACCTGTGCTGTCTGCTGTCTCCGCTCCCATCCACCATACCCACGGCCTCAAAGCGGCTTGCGTCCCTGCTGCTTTCGATTACAAAGTAGTCGTTGTTGGTTTCTGACTCTGTGGTCCACCTGATGATGTTGTCACAGTTTTTATGGTCTATGCCAAAGGATGACCAGGTTACAGGCAAAATTAGGGACATATATCCAGCAGTAACATTGTAATAATTTGCTGCCCCGGCAAAGGAATCATCTCCGTTTGACATTCCTGTACCGGTATTCAATGAGATTAATGGTGAAAGGAAAGTGGTGCCTGTACCTGCCGGTACATCGCTGTCAAAGGCCGGAGCTCCGTTGTTTTGCGTCGTAGTAGTTGCTGAGCCATATCCTGAAGGTATGCCAAACTGTACCTGATAAGTGCCTGTAGCAAGCCCGGTAAATATGTAGTGTCCGCTTGAATTGGTGTATGTTGTAAACAAAATATTACCGTTTCCGTCCAGAAGATATACCGGCACATTTGCCAGTTGCTCACCAGGGTTCATAATTCCGTCATTGTTGGCATCGAGGAAAGCGTCGCCTTGTATGGATCCCTGATTTACCGCCGGACATGAAGCAGATGCCGATGGACTGTCAGGGCAGCCGGAGCATACAGCAGAAATGCTGGCACCTGTACTGCCTGAACCCAGCGTCTCGTCGGTGGATCGGTAGAATATACTGTTGACTAAAACCGGATTTGATGAACTTCCTTTATAAACAGGTCCATAATAAAATGGTGATGCCACAAAAGATGATGATATATTTGAAGGCAAAGGACACCAATTAAATCCTCTTGGGTCGCTTTCGGCAATAGGAACATCACCTCCAGAATTAGAATAAGTATACCAAAAATTCCAGGTATTTGTACTGGGGGTAAAAGAAACCCTAAACGCAATATAACCATCTTCATTTGACGGGGCTGCAAATTGTTGAATAACAGTAAAATTAGGGGTATTATCTAACCCCCCTGAATAACTGCAAAATTCTATCTTTGACGTACCATCCCTACCTTTTACCACAGCAAAACCATTACCCAATGTGAAATCAGAATTAGTGCCTCCTAGACAATATGCCATATACCTTGTGTCAGACGAAAATGTATTTGCTGTGTACATTGTAAAAGTCCAATATAACTTTCCTGAACTTTGATACGTATCCTGTCTATTGGCATAATGAAAAGAAAAGGACCCTGAACTTAACGATAACCTATCTCCATTACTTGACACTGTTCCTACGGTACTCCAACCTGATGTGGAATTTGCAAAATCTCCATTACCCCCATTATTAAACTCAAGACTACCAGGAATAGATGAATGATTTCCATCAGCCAGGGCATCCAGATTGTTATTGCTTCCACTTATGTGCATTTCGGTAAACACATCCCTGCCTGTACACTGGTTGTTGCCGGCAGTATTGTTGGTCATGGTGTTGCTGTTAAAAGTATAGGTTGCCGTGTTGCCTGATTCATTTGCCGCTACATATACAGCACCCCCTTCTCCTGAAACTGAGTTACTTGTAAAATAGCTGGTGCCAAGATTTGTTACTGTATTATACAATTGGATGGCTCCTCCTTTGGAAGTACCTGCCGTATTTGTAGAGTTATTCTCAAAAGTTGATCCTGAAATGGTAAGGTTCACGCTGCTGGATGAACCACCGGCTGATCTGATAGCCCCTCCGTTTCTTTTGGCAATATTGCCTTTGAAATAGCAATTTGAAATGTTGACCGTGGCCCCTGATTCACAATTGAGGGCTCCGCCATCCTGCTCTGTAAGGACATTGGCGGTATTGCACGTAAATTTTGTGCTGTTAAAAGTCGCACTTGCTCCATTTTGTACGGACATTGCTCCTCCGGGTGCATTGCCTCCGGCATCATTTCCGTCAAAAACACAGGAATTAAACGTGGTAGTGCCGCCTGTCTGATATATGGCTCCTCCTCTTCCTCCGTTATTGTCTCGGTAATTGCAACTATAAGTACAGTTATTTAATGTAAAAGTACCCCCGCTTATGTCCATAGCACTGCCTGTCGCAAAAAGGTGATTGTAAAAATTGCACCCGCTTAAAGTTCCGGACCCACCGCTGAGTTCAACAGCCGATCCACCTCCTTTGTCGCAGCCGTCAAAATTACAGTTGGCAATCGTCCATCCGGTCGCACTGCCTCCAAATATGGCTCCAGCACTTACAGTGCCTGAAAAGTCGATAAATGTAAAACCATTGATGTTTGAATTGTTGCCCATGGTGGCAAAACAAAGCTGGCTGCTACCGGCACCCGTATTGTCAATAACGGCACCATTGCCATTTACTGTTAGCCCGGCCTTGAGTACGAAACCTCCGTCGGCGTCACCCCAGTCACCGTAAAGTCCTGAAAGATTTGTGGGATAGTACCCTGAAGCAAAGTTGATAGTAGTTACTGAGCTACTACCGGCCCCTGTATGTGCATAATTGTATGCCGATTTCCAGGTTGCAAATGGCGATGCTCCATTTGATGAAGTAGCTGATGCGTCTTGCTGGGCCGGTGTCACTCCGGGGTAGCAGTCAGGCGGTACTATCGAAATGGTAGTCTGGGCGTGCCCTGTTAAATATCCCAGGCTTAAAACAAAAACATAGAAAAATAAGGTAAATTTCCTGCTCATTGAAATGTGTGTTAGTTAATGATGAAAAAATTAATACTTCGGCTTTTAGAAAACAGAAATTGATAAAAACCAAAAATTAATTATAAGGTGACTTCAGTGCCCCGGGCTGTGGCCTGAATCAATTGGCAGGACAATTATATATCATCTGAACCCCTGGAAACAAATTTTTAAGCATACTATTGGTATCGATTCCGTGAATCAGTACGTTTTTACACGTTTTAAGACTGTTTTTTTTACCCGAGGTTAAATCTTTTGTAAGATTTTTCCTGTTCGCATTATTGTTTGGCCTTTTTGTTATATTACGGCAGAAATAAATATGACAGCAGGAATTGACACAAGTTTTGGTAGCCATTAAACACAAATGCCTGTCATGATCACTCACAACAGGCATTTTTAAATTCTTAAACAGAAAGGATTTGCCGCCTTAAAATTTAAATCCCATTGTCAGGGCTGACCTTGCACGGGTGGTCTTGATATTGGCAAGGGGATCAAGGTTGTCATCAAGCACCACATAGGGGTTATACCCTTCTGTGTACTTTGACGTCCTGAATCCCAGGTCGAGGAAAAATCGGTCAGCTCTGTATCCTATGCCGAAGGAAACCTTATTGTTATAAAAGTCATCCGCGTTAAAAGCGGTCCGTTCGAAACTGTATCCTCCTCTCAGCCTAAGATTTTTATATCCAATTTCGGCTCCAAGCCTTACGTTGGTGGCCGTGCCTAGTTTTTTCTGTATTTCGTTGTTGACCTGCGTGGTCCACTGCTGCTCTCCGGAGCTCGAATCGTATGCTGTACCGTTATATGAGGCATTGGTATAATCCAGGTATTCCAGGTCCGCGTTGACAAATCCGACAACATCGCCCGTTTTAAATGTGGTCCCCAGGCTGCCTGTGGCCCTCCAAGGTGATGTAATGCGGTATTCGAAGGTGCCATCCTGAGAGTCGTAACTATAGCTGCGTTCTTCGCCGTCATTGTAAGCATAGGTCATAGAACTGCTGTAATCATCGGTAAACTTGTTCCAGGTGGGTGACTGAAATGAACCGGCAATTCTCACCCTTTTAGCTATCCTGTATCTGAATCCCGCCTTAAAATTGAATCCGACTCCGGTTGTAGACAATTTTTCTGTGTATTCCAGCGATTTGAAAAATGGTACATCGTCCTGCGGATCTGTCTCTCTGTATGTTTTGACCTCTTCAAACGATGAAAAAGGCACTCCTACCGACAGACCCAGGGCAAGGTCGTTGTTGTACTCACCTGCCCACGCCAGTGCCAGTTCGTTGATACCTCCTTTTTGGTTTATCTGTTGATTTCTACTCACCTTACCTTCATAATTGTCAAAATCAGATTCGTAATAATTGTCATTGTCAAAATCATAAATAGCCCCAGTGTTGTAAGCCGGATAGGCTACAAACTCATCGAGGTCGTCAGGAACTCTTCCGTTTGCCTGCTCGGTAAAATACCTGGTAATGGACCCGGGTATGCTGCCTTCGATGTAGCTGTTTCTCTGCAACTCTGCCGTCCTTGAAAATCCAACGGCAAAATTGGAGGATGTCCAGTTGCCCGGTTGGCTTGCTACTACAAAGCCTATATTGTCGAGTCCCATCCGTGTGAGCTTATTGGCGGACTCTGCCCCAGGGTCATTGACAAAATAAGATCTTGTCTTTGCTGACCGCAGTGATGGCGTAAATGTAAACTCTGAAATTCTGTAATCTGCAATACCCGCAGGATTGATGTTGATTACAGAAAAATCACCTCCCATGGCTCCAAATGAACTTCCGGCTCCCAGTGTCCTGGCTGTGCCCACATAATCCAATGAGGACCATCTGACTACATCAGTGAGGTTTTGACCCGTAGCCTGATTATATAGAATTACCATAATGATGGTAAGTGTCATGTAAAACCGTTTCATATTTCTGATTTTAGGGTTTTTATTTTGAATAAATTATCGTAAAATTTTGCTAACAGGGCTTATAAAAAAGGGGCTGTAAACACTATCTGTCTCTAGCCCCTTAATAACTTTATGTTAATGAAAAATACTGTCAGTTACGTCCTCGTGGAGATCCACCTCCTGAGCGGCCTGATGATGATCCTCCGCTGTTGCCTCCTGAAGACCTGAATGAACCGGATGATGACCCGGAGTTATTGCCGCCACCTGACCTACCTGAATCAATTCCTCCGCGTGAAGATCCTGAGTCATAAGACCTGCGACTGCTTTCATTGCTGTTTGAAGACCTTTGATTGCCAGAACCTTCATTGTACCTGCGGGAATTGCTATTGTTGTTTTCCCTTCTGATAGTAGGAGATGGTGTGTTGCTGCCTCGGTCTATCCTTCTGTCCTCTGATCCTGAAGATCGGTCTGTCCTTGGATTTGGATTTGGATTGGCAGAGCGGTCGGTACCCTGTCTTTCCTTGCCGGAATTGTAAATTCTGGACCTGGATGATCTGCCTGACCTGTCACCATCCACATTGCTTCTGTCCTTGATATCACCTTTGTATGCCCTGTCAGACGTGTTGCCTGAAGCCCTGCTGTCTGATTTATCTTTTGTCAAGCGTGGGTTGTCGGGGCCTGAACCTCCGGATATGACCTCTCTTCTGGGTGAAGCATTTCTGCCCTTAACCGCCGAAGAAAGTGATCCTCCTTTGCGGCTTCCGTATATTTTATTGGTAAAGTCATTGCCACCATTCCAGTTGCCCATGCCACCACCATTCATGCCGTTGCCATAGTAGACATTGCCATAGTAAATGTTGTTGCCACAACCCCAGCCTCCGTTCCAGCCGTTGTAACCCCAAGGGTTGTTCCATCCCCAGCTGTTCCAGCCATAATTATTCCAGCCCCATGGTCGGTTCCAACCTACATTATTCCATCCCCAGCTGTTCCAGCCCCATGGACGATTCCATCCCCATCCTGAACCCAGGAAGACATTTACACTGTAATTGGGCGAACCATAATAGCCTGAATAGTAAGGGTCGTAATAATCATTGTACCACCAATTGTCAAAATTGGAATAATAGTAATTGTTTACAACCGGCCTGTGAAACCTGTTTATCCGGGTCGAATACGAATACTCGTCATAATTGTCGTACTCATCACCATCGTAGGACTCAGATTCGTCATAGTATCCTTCATCTACTGACTTTGAACTCACTGAAGATGTCAGTATTCCGTCCTTACTGTAGTCATAGTATAGGTCATCAAACTGCCCATAGGCCACTGACCAGGACAAGGCCATAACGACCATAAGCATACCGGAAAATAAATGTGATTTCATGATTAAGTTATTTTTTTATTTGGTTTTTGATCGCAATTAAACTGTCTTTCTGTCCAATTTGCGTGCAATTTATTACTTTTGCCGCATACTTTCCGTTAAAAATCTTTTAAAGTTTCAGTCTTGGACTGTTAAAATTTGATTTTACTATCCGAAATTGAAACTTCACATATTTAAGACGGATTTATATGACTCAAAGTTTATTTAAGGTTTATTTTATTAAAACTTTAACGGGAAAGGTTAAAAAATCCACTATCATGGCAAAAGAGATAACGGGAAGGGAAGAAAATTACTCTCAGTGGTATAATGACATTGTCAAAAAAGCAGGCATGGCAGACAGCTCGGCTGTGAGAGGTTGTATGGTGATCAAGCCATATGGCTATGCCCTTTGGGAAAATATGAGGGACCAGCTGGACATCATGTTTAAGGAAACAGGACATGTCAATGCATATTTTCCTCTCTTTGTTCCCAAAAGTTTGTTTGAAGCAGAAGAAAAAAACGCAGAAGGATTTGCCAAAGAGTGTGCGGTGGTTACACATTACAGACTTAAAAACGATCCTTCCAATCCGGGAAAATTGATGGTTGACCCCGAAGCCAAATTGGAAGAAGAGTTGGTGGTAAGACCTACCAGTGAAGCGATAATCTGGAACACTTATAAAAATTGGATTCAGAGTTATAGAGACCTTCCAATATTGGTTAACCAATGGGCCAATGTGGTTCGTTGGGAAATGAGAACCCGTCTGTTTTTGCGCACGGCTGAGTTTTTATGGCAGGAAGGGCATACCGCACATGCCACCAAAGAAGAAGCGGTGGAAGAAACCGTGAAAATGTTGGATGTATATGCCGAATTTGCAGAAAATATTTTGGCTATCCCGGTAATCAAAGGGGTAAAAACAGAAAGCGAGCGATTTGCCGGTGCTGAAGATACGTATTGCATAGAAGCATTAATGCAGGATGGTAAAGCGCTTCAGGCGGGTACTTCTCACTTTTTGGGTCAAAATTTCGCCAAGGCATTTGATGTGAAGTTTGCCGGGAAAGACGGCAAGTTAGACTATGTATGGGCTACTTCCTGGGGGGTATCAACCCGTTTGATGGGTGCTCTTATCATGACTCATTCTGATGATAATGGTCTGGTGCTGCCTCCGCAGGTTGCCCCTATTCAGGTAATCATTGTTCCTATTTACAGAACGGATGAAGAGCAAACACAAACCATTGAAGCCGGTAAACAGATTTGTGAAAGCCTTAAAAAAATCGGTATTCGTGCAAAACTGGATGATAAAGACAACCAAAAACCTGGGTGGAAATTCGCTGAATATGAACTCAAAGGTGTTCCTCTGCGTATTGCAGTAGGACCTCGTGATTTGGCTCAAAATTCGGTAGAATTGGCAAGGAGAGATACACAGGAAAAGGCTACCATATCAATGGATGGTTTGTCCGAAAGAATTGAAAATTTATTGGTTGAAATTCAACAGGGTTTATTGAATAAAGCTTTCGAAAGAATGACTCAAAATACTCGCGAAGCCAATAATTTCGAAGAATTTAAAGAAATTCTGAATGGTCCGGGAG
>JAKQGD010000119.1 GCA_029573365.1 Bacteroidota bacterium
GGTGCGGTGATTACTTTATTTGCCAATGGCAGAGCCCAACACAGGTACATGGACTGCGGGACAGGTTTTATGGGACAGAATTCGTACACTACAATATTTGGCATCGGACAATCAGTAATGGCTGACAGTATTAAGGTACTATGGCCTACAGGCCATATAGATTTGATGACATCTGTGGCTGCCGGGCAAAGATTTCACATCACTGAGGGCATGACTACAGGCGGAGTGATAAATGTTGACGATGATGTCACCCTGCTGGACCCCACCTACATTGACGACGTTTATTTTCATGATGCGTTGGTTTTGACATTACATCCCAACCCTACAGCATCCTCTGCCACGATTACATGCTATATAGACGGAGATAAATTCGATAAAGTGACCATCTACAATATGTCAGGAAAAAAAATCGTGACATTTGTTGCATCGCCAAATCAAAATGAGATAAGATTTACCTCCCCAGAAATTCCCGGGTTGTATCATGTTACTGCAATAACTTCAAGGGGACTTCAAATCTCAAAAAATCTCATGGTAAGATGAAATATTGGACAGGCCTACTGAGCTTATTTCTTCTTTTTTTGAATTCATTTTCCGTGGGCCAGGAAAGGACCATCGGCCTGCTGCAAACTTCAAACAAAGTAAACGAAGGGTACACACTTTTTGCTCCAATTTTTGGCAGGGAGACTTATCTAATCGACAAATGTGGTTATGAGATACATAAATGGCCAAGTCCCCTTCCTCCCGGGCAAACTTCATTTCTGTCAAATGAGGGATTGTTGCTTCGAACATTAAGAGTCCCGGGCGTACTTACAGGTGGTGGCGTAGGTGGACGTATGCAACTTGTTGATTGGGATGGAAATGTATTGTGGTCATATGACATAGCCAACGACAGCTTACAGCAACACCATACGGCCATACCGCTGCCAGACGGAACCATTATGGCTGCTGTCTGGAAAAGATACTCAAAGGAGGCCGCAATCCAAAAAGGATTTGACCCAACAAAACTGACGGCAGCAGGTATCGTTTCGGACATGG
>JAKQGD010000109.1 GCA_029573365.1 Bacteroidota bacterium
CACATACTTCACCAGGCCGACACTCAGTCCATATGTATGTTTTTGAAAATAAGGTTTCTTCCTTTCGGAATTTTTGTGTCAGGCCCTGACAAACCAAGGCCCTGTTGATGGCTTTAAAATGATAAAAAAGTACCGAATCACCCCCAAAAGGCAATTCGTCCGGGTAAATCGGTGAAAAATACCTGTCATCCTTTGTGCCAACCATGTACCAAAAAGGAATTCTTTTTTGGGGAGTAATAGAGTCCAAAGCGTGCAGAGGAGAACTTGAGCCGCTGGCCGCAGAAAACAGGTCTCCTGCATCCAAAGCTATTTTATGGGCCATGCACGAACCATTGGAGAATCCGCTGATGAATATTTTTTTCTTATCCAGCGAAATAGTATCTTCCAGAAGCTCTACAATCTTTCTAAAAAAAGCCACATCATCAATAAACCTGGGTACTTCCGCAGGGCAAATCGAATCAAGCAAACCTCCACAAACAAATCTGGAAGTGTTTTTAACAACACCGTCCTCGGTAAAACACCACTTCAGAGATGAAGGAAACACAGTTATAAAATTTTCTTCCTGTCCCAGTTCTTTCCAGCCTTTTACATTGTAAAAAACATCTTTGTCACCGGATGTACCATGTAACATAAAAACTGCCGGGTAACCATCAACGGGAGGTTGTTTTGTCGGTACGGAAACAATCAGTTCACGGGTTTTACCTTCAAAGCTGAACTGCAAGTCGTATTTGGTTTGAGTGTATGCCGGGAGCCTCAACAATATGATTAAACAAAAGATGATGGAATGTTTCATGTCTGAATATTTTTTTTTAGTCCCTGTAATCCAGTGCCGGTGGTCTATTGCCTATCAGAGCTTCATATTTAAAGTTGCCGCCTCTGGCTTTATGCCATTCCTTTGTAGCAGTCTGTATGAGGTCAGGCTTAGTAAAAAGGTCATAGGCAGTAAGAGCCATAGTTTTAGCAGCCACCATCATACCCTTGATGCCTATTTCTGTGCCTCCGCACGCCACGGCCTGCCAGCTATGTCCTGCGGTACCGGGTACCCAGGTAGCTGTTCGCATCCCTACAGTAGGTACCACCCAGCTGATGTCTCCCACGTCGGTAGAGCCGCCACCTCCACGCCTGTCTTCTATAAATGGCTGCACCTTCATAGATGTGGCAATATCAGGAGTTTTTTCACCTTCGAAGGTGGCCTGGATCTTTTCTGCATATTTGATTTCTTCTTCTGAATAGGTAACTCCCCCGACTTCCGACATATTGGCATGAACAATCTCTGCCAGAGACCTAACGGGCAAGAGATTGTAAACGCCTCCGATGATTTCGTATTCGACCCGGGTTTCTGTGCCCAAAGCTGCCCCATCTGCTGCCTTGGTTATCCGGCCAAACAGCCTTTTTAGTTCGTCAATGTCAGGATGCCTTACGTAATAGTACACCTCTGCAAAATCAGGAATGACATTGGGGGCTTTGCCGCCATCTGTAATTACATAGTGGATACGCGTCTCGGGTGTGGTGTGCTCTCTCATCATATTGACCATGTGATTCATGGCTTCTACACCATCCAAGGCCGACCTGCCGCGGTGGGGTGCTCCTGAAGCGTGTGCTGACTGCCCGTGAAACCGGAATTTTGCCGACATATTGGCCAGAGAACTGGAGGGATTTGCAGAGTTGGCACTTCCGGGATGCCAGTGTATTACCACGTCCACGCCTTCAAAGAGGCCTTCACGCACCATATATACTTTGCCGGCCCCTCCTTCTTCCGCAGGTGTACCAAAATACTTTATTGTTCCTTTGAGCATGCCGGATTTGATAAGGTTTTTGATTTCAATGGCGGCAGCAGCTGACCCAACTCCAAAAAGGTGGTGGCCGCAGGCGTGACCTGCTTCCTTACCATTTATTTCTTCTTTTACCGGATTGGAGGTCTGGGCGAGTCCAGGCAATGCATCAAATTCGCCGAGAATGGCAATAACCGGTTTACCGCTGCCGTAGGCGGCTACAAAGGCTGTGGGTATGCCGGCAACACCCGCCTGTACATTAAAATCCTCCTGGGATAGCATGCTTTGCAGGAGCTCAGAACTTTTATACTCTTTATATCCCAATTCCGCATAGTTCCATATCTGTAGGGCTGCTTTTCGGTATTTGTCGTATTTGGAATCGATATCCACTTTTATACCACTTCGTACCTTTATAGTTTCCTGGCTATGGCCAATCAGAGATAAACTTATCATGGCTATCACCCAAAAAAGTCGCATCCTTGTCATGTTGATTTATTATTGTGATAAACAAAAATAGAAATTATTGCTGTAAATACAAATTTAGAGTAAAAATTGTGATGCCGGTTGTTTGGACCATGGGGTAAAAATTCATATAAAAACAAGATAACGTTAAATTTTTAAATGTATTCCCGCAAGGTGACATTAATTGACTAATTTTGCGTTATATTATAAAATCAGAACATGTTTAAGATTAAATTCGTACTGACAATTATACTGGCTTTGCTTATTAGTATAGCAGGAGCAGACGGCCAGGTCAGAAAGAGGACCACTACTTCCAAAAAATCCAAGGAGAAGAAGGAATCTGTCAGCTTTCTGAACAGGGTAAATCCTGAGATAAAATTTGGTAACATAGGCTTTTTCAGCGGTCTATTTATTTCCAGTAAACTCAATGCGGGTATAAAGTTGCACGACAGATTTAGTGTGGGAGCAGGTACCAAGTTGTTTTACAATCAAAATTCTGTACCGGGCCCTGACCCCTCTATTTTCGATATAGGCGGTTTGGTATATGGGCGAGCAAAAATTACCAACTCCATTTATTTTCAAGCTGAATATTCCTTTATGAAGTACGGCAAAGATCCTGACGGTTACGTATACAGGGGATTTCAGGAAGCTCAGAAGTTAAATTATCCTTTGCTGGGACTGGGTTATTACAGTGGAGGCCAGGGCAAATGGAGGTTTGGGATGGAATTGCTTTATATTGCCAACAGCCTGGCAAGTGATTACCAGGACTCAGTACTTGAGTATTGGTTTGGAGCCAGTTATAATTTCTAAACGCTCTTATGGTCAGGATAGGCAATACCGATATAGCTGAATTCCCGTTGCTGCTGGCACCCATGGAAGACGTAAGTGACCCGCCTTTCAGGGCCGTATGCAAAGAACAGGGGGCGGATCTAATGTACACTGAGTTTATTTCTGTCGAGGGGCTCATCCGTGATGCAGGAAAAAGCATTCAGAAACTAGACATTTACGATGAAGAGCGGCCTATGGGTATTCAGATTTTTGGTGCAGAGATAGATTCGATGGGACGGGCTGCAGAAATAGTGGAAGAAGCCAGACCTGAGTTGCTCGACATAAATTTTGGTTGCCCGGTTAAAAAAGTGGTATGCAAGATGGCAGGTGCCGGCATACTGCAGGACATACCCCGTATGATCAAACTGACCGAAAAAGTGGTCAAATCCACCTCATTACCGGTGACGGTTAAAACCAGACTCGGATGGGACGAAAACAGTCTTAATATCGTGGAAGTAGCCGAAAGATTGCAGGATGTGGGCATACACGCCCTAACCATCCATGGCAGAACCCGCAAGCAGATGTACAAAGGAGAGGCCGACTGGACACTCATTGGAAAAATAAAGGAAAATCCACGTATGTTTATTCCCATTTTTGGCAATGGGGACATCGACTCGCCTCAAAAAGCCCTCGAATACCGAAACAGATACAACGTGGACGGCATTATGATAGGGCGGGCAAGCATCGGCTATCCGTGGATATTCAGGGATATCAAACACTTTTTTAAAACCGGCGAAGTGCCCGAAGCTCCCGATATTGACGAGAGGGTGGAGGTGGCTTACAAACACCTGCTCAAAAGCATAGAGTGGAAAGGAGAAAAAGTCGGGGTCGTGGAGATGAGACGTCATTACAGCAGTTATTTCAGAAATCTTGAAGGCATCAAGGATTACCGGGCCAGGCTGGTGACAGAACTGTCTCCCGTAGTTTTGTTTGAAATTTTGGAGGAAATAAGAGAAAAATACCGGGCTGGGGCTTACAGTCTGACGTGAAAACAGATATATGGTTTTTGATATCCGCCCTTACGAGAGGAAAATATTTGAAATTATAAAATCTTCAGCCGAAGAGCTGGGAGTGCCTGTCTATGTCGTAGGTGGCTTTGTAAGGGATCGGCTGCTGGCCCGCGAGTCAAAGGACATTGATGTGGTGTGTTTAGGTGATGGCATACTTTTGGCCGAAAAGGTGGCTTCTAAACTTAGGCCCATGCCATATGTGGCCTTTTATAAACGATTTGGCACAGCCATGATCAGGCACAATGACATGGAAATCGAATTTGTGGGTGCACGCAAGGAGTCTTATAGCCTGGATTCCAGAAAACCGGCTGTTGAAAAAGGAACCCTGGAGGATGACCAAAACCGACGTGATTTTACCATAAATGCATTGGCGGTAAGCCTTAATGAAACTGACTATGGACAGATTATAGACCCTTTCAATGGTTTTTACGACCTTGAAAACAAGGTAATAAGGACACCCCTTGACCCTGATAAAACCTTTGCCGATGACCCGCTGAGGATGCTCAGGTGCATAAGGTTTTCGGTGCAGCTGGGATTTAGTATCGAGCAGGACACTTATAAGGCGTTGTCACGCAACAAGCACCGTATCGGCATAGTATCCAAAGAGCGAATCACGGGCGAGCTCGAAAAAATAATCAGGGCAGAACAGCCTTCAAGGGGTTTCAAAGATCTTTTTGACACGGGATTGCTGGCCATTATTTTTCCAGAAATGACCGCTCTACACGGTGTAGAGTTTAAAAACAACATAGGCCATAAGGACAATTTTTACCACACTCTGGAGGTTTTGGATAACGTCAGCCGTGATACGGACAATGTATGGCTGAGATGGGCAGCCATCCTTCACGACATAGCCAAACCACCTACTAAAAGATTTGACCCCGAGCAGGGATGGACTTTTCATGGGCATGAAGCTCTGGGGGCAGCCATGGTGCCAAGGATCTTTCGCAAAATGGCCTTGCCTATGGACACCAAAATGAAGTACGTGCAGAAACTGGTATTGCTTCATCTGCGGCCTATAGCACTCACCAATGATCAGGTCAGTGACTCTGCTGTCAGGAGACTTTTGTTTGATGCGGGCGAAGATCTGGATGACCTTATGCTGCTGTGCAAGGCAGACATTACCTCAAAAAACGAGGGCAAAGTCAACAGGTACAAGGAAAATTACAGGGTTTTGATGGAAAAAATCAAGGAGGTGGAACAAAGGGACCATCTTCGCAACTGGCAGCCTCCCATTACAGGGGATGAAATCATGTCCATTTTTAAGCTGCCGCCATCAAGGGAAGTGGGCATAATCAAGACCGCTATACGTGAGGCTATCCTGGATGGTGTCATAGACAATAATTACGAAGCAGCATACGACTTTATGATTATAAAAGCGAGGGAATTGAATATAACCATCTAAGAAATAAGCATAAGAATGGACTACGGCGATTTTTTCAGATTTACATTGCAGGAAAGAAGAGGCATCCTTGTTTTCTGTTCTTTGATAGTTGTTTTTATCTGCGGTGCCAGGTGGCTGAGCCCAAAACCGGTAGTTCACAGCCACGACCTGAGCGAATTTTATCTTAGCGGGGACAGCATCAACAACATGGCTGAAGACAATGAACAATATACCGACTGGGACCTGGTAAAAGGAGAATACAAAGAGAGGTTTAAAAAATACGAGAAAGCACCGGTAAAAAAGTTGAAATTTGCCTTCGACCCCAATGTATTGTCTGCGGATTCTATGATGATGCTAGGCTTTTCGAAGTTTGCCTCAAATAACATTGTCAATTATCGCAGCAAGGGAGGAAAAATCTACAATGCTGACAAGTTTAAGCAGATTTTCGGGGTGGATTCTATGCTGGTCAATGAACTACAAGGTTTAATCAGATATCCTGCAAAGCCTGAATGGCCTGCCTTTAGAAAGGATACTTCAGTAGCCTTCAGTAAAAAGTCTGAAAGGGTACAGCAGCCGGTAGAAATAAATAGTGCTGACAGTATAACCCTTGACAGGCTAAAAGGGGTGGGTCCTTATACCGTGATGAAGATACTTAGACTGAGAGACAGACTCGGAGGCTTTGTATCGAGGGATCAGCTTGTGGAACTTAATGCCATGCCTGATTCGGTTTACCGGGCAATAGAGCCATATTTGCTTGTTGACCCGTCTCTAATCAGGAAAATAGACATTAATACTGCGGATTTTAAGACATTTACCCGGCACCCTTATTTTGCTTCTGAAACTGCCAATGCCATAATGAAATACCGTAAACAACACGGCAATTTTACTGATCCCGCACATATAAGCAGAATCGTATCGCTCAAACGTGAGACTGGTCTTAAGATTCTTCCTTATCTGAAAGCCGAATAAACAGCGGGCCAGGAAGTGGCTCATATAATTTCGTCAAAAATCTCGCCTTGTGCCACAATCATCGACAAAAGACTATCTTT
This sequence comes from Bacteroidota bacterium, assembly GCA_029573365.1. Lineage (GTDB taxonomy): Bacteria > Bacteroidota > Bacteroidia > Chitinophagales > Saprospiraceae > OLB9. Next base: position 6,503 of record JAKQGD010000109.1, read on the forward strand.
ACGTGCAGAGGCCATGAGGTCAAATGTGGATTTAAGTTGCTGAACGAATGCCTCTGAGCAAAACGATTTTACTTCTTCAGGAGTGTTAACGCCACTTCCATCTCTGAATTTATAAGTCTGCTCCAAGAGGTTGTACTCAAATTTTACGGAAATACGTTCGTTCATTTTAAATACAGTAGCTTTGATACCCGATATATCAAATTCGTCAATGATCCTCATGGTACATTTTTGATATGCTAGTAGTAAAAAGGGTGTAAAGTGTCTTTAGTTCTGGAAGGTCTGTTAGCATAGCCATATGACGCTCGAGGGTACTCTGGTCACCTCTGGCTGCAGGGCCCGTCTGAGTATTTGCCGGATTTTGATGTTGAACCTTGAGTGCCGTTTCCAGAATCAGAGGCCGCAATACCGTAAAATCCACATTGTGATCCGTACAATATTTTTCTGCCAGGGCCATTAGGTGATTGGTAAAATTATTGACCAGCACTGCAGACAGATGGAGGTGTTTTTTGTGACCGTCATCAGTAATCACGAATGGCGAGTGGATGATTTGTGCCAGTGCTGTCAGCCAGGTCTGAGCAAACATACTGCCTGCCGTTATGACTACCGGGATGATGCCGCTTTGAGGAGGAGAACCTTTCCGGAGGGTTTGTACGGGCCAGAAACTGCCCCAATGGCCGGTAATATCGTATAAAATATTGCCCTCTAGTGTGCCCGAAGTGTGGGCTATCACCTGGTTTTGACCGATACGGCCATTAAAAAATTGAGCCGAATGTTGCACGGCATCGTCGCTGACACATAGCAGGATGACCTGTGCATCAAACATCCTGTCTGTCTTGGATGTATAAAAATGGACGTGCTCCATATTTGTAAAATCCTGCCTTGCAGTTTCGTTGCGGCCAAGAACCAAAGTTTCAATTTTAGCCTCTGAAAGTTTTGAAACCATATGCCAGGCGACATTACCCGTGCCCACAATGACCACAGTCGAGATCATGCCAATTTGTGTCTAAAACGGTCAACCGATGCAAAACCAAGGGCTACCATCATAAGTATGCTGCCTGCCCAAAACAGATTTATTCCGGGGAAAATCGTGGCCTCCAGTATGATGTAATCGGACCTAGGAACATCATTGGCTATACCAGCCATCAGAGTTTTTATTTCTTTGGGTTCCTGGCCGACTCTGAAGCTGAAAGTTTCTCTGGCGGGATCTATATTGGTAAACCTGATGTGCAGTCCTGTACGCGGCGAATAGGACTTTATGCTCATGGGTATATTGTCACGAATCACATATACCGGCTGGGCCAGCTCAGAGATGGTGTCTCTTTTGATGTCCAGCAGGGCAGCCACAGCGATGTCCTTTTCCCGGGAATCATAGTGCGGATGTTTTGGATTGCGGTCAAATCCTACCAATACTATCCTCGTGTCTCCTATAGTGACCGAATCACCAGTTTTTAGGGTGTACTCCTGAAATTTTATCTTGTCTTCCGTTGTAAAAAGCTGATTAGATGATTGTTGGTCTATTCTAATTCTTAGACCTGCTTCTTCAAATGAGGCCGGATATTGGTACAATAGGGCCCCTTCCAGGCCCAATGCTGCTTCTGCCGTATAAATGGAGTCTGTCTGCTTGTCGCGAACGGTAAAAAGGACTCCTGCCCCGGCATCGTGCGTATGTTTTACGTATTCATCATTTACAGGTGTGTTGGTGACATTACCCATTGTGACCAAGTATTTACCTACAGAAAGTGTATCTCCTGTTTTTAGTAAATGGTTTGTGTATTTTAAAGAGTCCTCCGCCTTGCGGGCCTCTTCGGCTGACTGAACTGAGGGAGGTACCCCTACTATACATGTAAAAATATCTTTATGTATATAATGTTTTGTATCAGGATTAAAGGCAGCGATTTTACTAAAATCATTGGAATACATGGCATTGGGGTGCAACATTATTTCATCCGTTACATGGAGACTGTCATCCGTTTTGCGGAAGCTGATGTTGTATATTCTTTCTCTACCTACCAAAGTATCCGAATGGTATGTTATCAAGTATCCCTGCGACCACAAGGGCCTGCCCCTGATCAGCTGTACATACTTTTTGAGGTCTTCCTCTGCAAACAATCCTCTGAAAACAAACGGATTGCTGGAAATATATTTTTGGTTGAGTCCGCTGGCGAGAATGCCTATCAACATACAACCGAAACCTAAGTGAGCAATGGCGGAATATCCAAGTCTAAGATTGCCTTTAAGCACTTTAAAGATATACACAAGCTGTGCTGCAACCGCAAACCATCCGGCAAAGGCCAGAACAACAAATTGCCATTCTGACAGCCTGATCCAGAAAGTAGTCAAAAAAGTCATAAGCCCGGCCACGGCAGCATACAGTGCTATATTCCTGATAAATGCCCTTTTTTTAACGTCCCAGTTTGTGGCCCTGTATCTTAAAAACATACTCACTGATGACAGAGCCGCTACAAACACTGCTATCCAAAGCTGGTATTTGTTATAATGGGCTATGGGGTCCTGAAGGACTTTCCCTTCGTAAGCAGGGTTAAAATAAGTCATAATCTTATTGATCACAGGCAATGATGTGGATATCGTAATCAGCACTGATCCAAAAAGCAACACCATAGAACCTATAAACATCCAGAATTCCCTGGAAGCCAGACTTTCTTCCGGACCTTTATTGCCGGTTACTTTGAACCGCCAGATCCATGGACCAAAACCAACAACTATAAAAAACAGCATGGTAAAGATCAGTTGCCATTCGAGGCCCATTTCCGTAAAGGCATGTGCTGAAGTATCACCCAGCACCCCGCTTCTGGTTAGAAAGGTCGAATAAAGGATCAGGACAAAACTAACCAGATAGAAAAAGTATACCGATCTTGTAGCGTGGCCGGTATTTTTTGAAACCAGGTGCACATGTATTCCGGCTATGAGAGTAATCCAGGGAACCAGTGAAGCATTTTCCACCGGATCCCAGGCCCAGTACCCGCCAAATGACAGGGCTACATACGCCCAAAGGCTTCCCATAAGAATACCTGTGCCCAAAATAGCCGCCGAAAATAGACTCCATGGCAGGCATTTTTTCATCCATTCAATATGCTCGTTTTTAAACAACCCGGAAAAGGCATAGGCAAAGGGCACTATAGTCGACGCAAAGCCCAGAAACAGGGTAGGGGGATGGATTGTCATCCAATAGTTCTGCAACAACGGATTGAGGCCGCGGCCTTTGATCAGGCTTAGGTAGTCGGCATTGGAAAATATGGGAGCGTCATTTACTTCCCTGAGGAGTGTCAAAGGGTTGCTTCCTATTTTTTCATGTTCACCCCATGGCATGTAGATGCCCAGAATCATGGACATGAGAATGCCTTCGGCAGCAGCAATTACAAAAAGGACAGGTGCCTCCAGTCTTCTTTCTGTACGTATGAGTATGATACCCAGTAATGCATGCCAAAACATCCACAACATAAAACTGCCTTCCTGGCCCTCCCAAAATGCCGACAATATGTATTTTAAGGGAAGATCGGCCGATACGTGATCGAAGACATAGGAATATTCGTACATGTGATTGTACATGGCGTAAAACACCAGCACCATGAGCAACAGAAGGGTGAAACTGTGCAGATAAAAGGAGTACCTCCCTATTAAGGTCCACCCGTTTGTGGTATGGTTTTCCTTTTGTCTGAATGCCATAAAGTAAGCGGCTGCAGACAACAAGGCTGCTACAAAGGCTGCCAGAATGCTAAGATGACCCAGCCGACCGACCCACAGATGTTCTCCTACATAACTGATTTCATTCATATCTACGGGGTATGATCAGCCTTTTTTTTCTTTGACGGCAATCTCTTCGTTTTTGTATTTTGAGGGACATTTCATGAGGATTTCGTCGGCATCAAATACGTCTCCCCTCATTGTACCGGTAACGACAATCTGTTCTGACATTTCAAAATCCTGAGGTTTGGGTTTGTGGAGTACCACTTTTTTTTCCAGGCCGTCGCTGTCCTTCATATGGAAAGAAAAAAGGTCGTGGGTCTTTTCGGGATCGTAATCCATGGGTTTATCCTTGGAAAGTGTGCCTACCACTTTTACCCTTGAACCCTGTGATGCCAGTCCAAACGTGGCGTAGGTAGTGATGTCACTCGAAAAACTGCGGTAAATGATAAATCCTCCTGCTATCAGCAATACAAGACCTATTATGACATTTCTGCTCATGGGTACTGGAAATGATTTTTGCTGGTGCAAAGATACTATATCCATGCATCAACCCCAACAATCATGGTGGGAGAATGAAAATGCTATCAAACTTCAGTAGAAGAAATGCATAATAATATTAAAATTGAGTTTTATTTTTCAAATTTGAGGTTGACCTTGAAGCGTAAATCAAGGATGCCCAGTTCTCTGGCGGCAGCAGCACTTAGTATCACCTCTATGTCTTCTCTGTACATGGCCTGAGGAATTTTCCCGATGACTTTGGCTTTTATGTGCCTTCTCAGCATAGGATTATAAATGTCCATAAAGCTGCCAGTGCGGGCTTCATTGTGCAAAATAAAAAATGAGGCTCCAGACTGAGCATTTCTGTCCCAGTATCCGATAGCATCAGAGATGTAATATTTTATTATGCTTGTGGTATCTGAGGTATTTGTTTTTGGTACAATTTTAATTGTATTTTCACCTTTTTTGGCAGTAGCATCTGACGTGACGGTTGATTTGTTGGGTTTTACCTGAGGCATCCTTGTGAGGTACCAGCCTATCAGCAGTTTTTCACCTTCCCTGATAGAATTGTCCTTTTTTTTATTGATTTGTCTGATGTCACTGACATCTCTGTCAAAGTATTTTCTGGCTATCCTGAACATGGACTCGCCCCGCTTTACCACATAATACAATGGAACCGGAAGCATGCCCGCTCTGGTTTTTGCATTTTCACTGACAATCAGGTCTTTCTCTAAAGGTATTTTTACAATCCTGCCGCTATTCACCGGTTGAGAAGTTTTCAGCTTGTTGAGGGCCAATACGGATTCTGCGTTAACCTGAAAAATTTCGGCAAGATTGTAAATTGTAATACCTTTGTCACACACGTGACTGAAATAAATATCATTCTCAGGGAGAACGTCTGCAACGATCTCATATCCTGAAGAAAAAAAACGGTTGTTGGTCGGTTGAGAAGAGACATAGCCTGCGACTGGAGAGTGCAGCACGAGGATGATCAATAAACGGGCAAGTCCAGTCAGCCTGGGTGTGGAACCGGTCATGGGCAATGTCGTATAACGGGACAAATATATTATAAAAAATTATAATATGTATTTTTATTAAAAAAATTTTATGCAAAAAAAATCAGTCATCGTCATTCCTTCCCGGTTGGCGTCCACAAGACTGCCGGAAAAAGCCCTTGCAGACATCTGCGGCAAGTCTCTCATCGTGAGGGTATGGGACAGGGCTTGCCAGTGTTCACTGGCTGATGATGTGATAGTAGCCACTGATCACGAAAGAATATTTGATGAAGTGACACGAAACGGAGGCAAAGCAGTTATGACATCTGTGGCACATAAATCAGGTACTGACCGGATTGCCGAGGTAGCCCATGGAGTGAATGCAGATATTATAATAAATCTTCAAGGTGATGAGCCGCTGATAGATCCCGGACAAATTGATCAGTTGATCGCCAGGATGCAAACAGACGGATTAGGGATTGGTACCCTTTGTCGTCGGCTGACTGACAGAAACACACTTTTTGACTATAATGTGGTCAAGGTCATTAGGGATAAGTTTGACAGGGCTCTGTATTTTTCACGGCAAGCGATTCCGGCTATAAGAGATCTTCCTTACCGAAAATGGATGGATCATGCTGCATATTTCAGGCATGTGGGGATGTATGCATTTCAAAAGGAAACCTTGCTCAAACTTTCGCAGTTGGCTCCCACCGGATTGGAAGAAGCAGAATCGCTCGAACAACTCCGCTGGCTTCAAAACGGATATGCCATTCATTGTTTTGAAACTTCATACGACTCCATCGGTGTGGATACACCTGAAGACCTCGAAAAAGTGCGGGAATTAGTGCTTAAAGAAAAGTACTGTTGAAGCCCAGCGGCAGTAAATCAGCCACTGAATCCACTTCATATATTTCCGGTGAATCAGACTTCAGAAGGATTCTTATTTTATGTTTGTGTTTGTTCTCGTATTCCGAAAGGACCTGCCTGCAGGCTCCACAAGGAGATACAGGCCTATCTATAGTCATTTTCATATTTTTTATAGTTATGGCTACGGCTGTGACCGGCACATGAGGCCTGTTGGCTGCAGCATTATACAAAGCAACTCTTTCGCCACACATACAGAGGGGGTACGAAGCATTTTCCTGGTTGCTTCCCAGATAGACTTCTCCATTGGAGAGCCGTGCTGCGGCACCTACATGAAAGTTTGAATAGGGAGCATAAGCATGCTCCAGCTGGGATACGGCCAGATCTACGAGCTCGCGGTCATCATCCACCATTTCTGAGGTAGAGGAGTATACTTTATAGTTGAAACTTACTGGTACAACTTTCATGGACAAAAGATAAAATGTGGTAATTTTAGATAACTCAAAAACCGAACCATAAGTTTTACAACCTCATCCAAACCACTAAATGTCAGCTTAAAAGCCGATTTGTTTTATAATTCTTGACTTTTATCAATGATTGAAGTGACTATGGTCATGGGGTCAATCAACATATGACGGTACATTTGTGTAAGAATAATCAAGGACTCTTTTATTAACATTAAAGCCCATGCCATGAATACACTGGATCTTTTGAGTTTGAAAGTGAGAGAGGTGATGACAAAGGAGTTGATCACGGTAAAGGAAGACACCATCCTCAAAGAAGTCAATGCCATTTTTGAAAGAGAAAACATACACCACATTCCTGTGGTGGATGACAAAATGAGGTTCAAGGGCATAATTTCTAAGTCTGATATCCTTTTATTGATGGACTGGGGCACAAAATTGAATCTGCCCGCCAGCCTGCGGAAGAATACATTTCTGATGGCAAGCAATCTTGCAAAGGATGTCATGGAAAGCAATGTGATAAAAGTTGACCCCGATGATTATGTGAAAAAATGTGTGCAGATTTTCCGCGAAAACTATTTCAGGGCTCTTCCTGTAGTAGACGAGTATGAACACCTTTTGGGAATCATCACTACTTATGACCTGATGATTCTGGCCTATACTGAGGTGCCCATGCTTCACTCATAGCGACGTAATGCCTGCCGTTTTATTGATAACACAAAATCTGCTGAAATGAAGATCACAAAAGCCACCACCGTCCAGCATATATTTAATGAATTTACCGATAAGTTTCCTTATCTGAAACTTGAGTTTTATACCAGTAGCCATGCGGATGGTGAGGGGTCCCGCAAAGAGGATCAGGTGAGTCACAGTACGCTGATAGGTAGTCTTAACCCATCGCTCCACGATACGGAATTGGTGTTTAATGGTGAGCAGGTAGTGACCGATTTTGAGCAGATGATGAAGGACCGGTTCCGTCTGAACGTCCAGGTTTTCCGTAAGTCTGCAGACCTTTGGCTACAGACCACTGCCACGGATCAGTGGACACTCTCCAAACAAAACGGAAAGGGTCAGCGGTCTACCCAGGAATATGAGACAGAGCCATTTGACATAAATGACTTTGACGTCGACTGATGAGGCAATATTTTGATTGTATAAAAAAATGATTCATTTATATTGATTTTTTTGTTTGATGGTGACATCTAACATCATAGAGTAGTTTAGATGAACATAATTTTTTGCCCATCTATTTTTGGTCGCGACACGCTTAACAACATTATCTCCGTAGGTTTAATATTAAATTAAGAATATGAGATATTGACATGGCTACTATCAATTTTATTAATGCTTGATTGTTATTCGGGTCCTGCATTAAAATTACCGCTCGGTCTTGGTAATATCCCAATGGTGGCCATAAATTTTGGTTTTTCTGAATTTAATTGTAATATTGCAATATTACGATTAAACTATTGTTTCTGAGGCGGTTAGCCAGGCAGTCATCAACTTTAATATTTGCCTGAGTGGAAATAACTTTACGAAGTGACTTTGGAATGGCTTACTCTAATTTTATTGCAATATAGCAATATTACGATAGAACTATTATGCTGGAGATGGGTATCGTAGGCAAATCGACATTTTTTTTTTGTCTCGAGAGGAAGTAAGTATAGGATGTTTCATTGCAATGACTACCACTA
>JAKQGD010000110.1 GCA_029573365.1 Bacteroidota bacterium
GATTATGTCGTCTATGAGTCCACAGTTTACCCCGGTGTCACAGAAGACGAATGTGTGCCTGTCCTGGAACGTGTATCAGGACTTAAAATGAACACTGACTTTTTTGTAGGCTACAGCCCTGAAAGGATTAATCCCGGTGACAAGGAACACACCGTAGCCAAAATCCTCAAGGTGACATCAGGCTCTACTCCTCAAGCGGCAGAAACTATAGACCGGCTTTATAAGACGGTCATTACTGCCGGTACCTACAAGGCCGCCTCCATCAAGGTAGCAGAAGCCGCCAAGGTCATCGAAAACAGCCAGCGGGACATAAACATTGCCTTTGTCAATGAGTTGTCAAAAATATTCAACCGTATGGGCATAGACACCCACGAAGTGCTGGAAGCAGCAGGCACCAAATGGAATTTCCTTCCCTTCAAACCGGGACTTGTAGGCGGGCATTGCATAGGCGTGGACCCTTACTACCTTGCCCAGAAAGCCCAGGAAGTAGGTTACCACCCTGAGATTATCCTGGCAGGCCGCAGACTCAATGATTCCATGGGGCAACATGTGGCCACAGAGGTAGTCAAACTCATGGTAAAAAAAGAAATACCCGTAAAGGGAAGCCAGATCCTCATGCTGGGAATCACCTTTAAAGAAAATTGCCCCGACATCCGGAATACCCGTGCCATAGACATATACTCAGAACTTAAAACCTACGACCTCAATGTCGATGTGTACGATCCCTGGGCCAACGTAGATGAAGTGCACCATGAATATGGCATTCATTCCATGACCGCCCTGCCGGATAAAAAATACGATGCCATCATCCTGGCTGTCAGCCATAAAACATTCGCAAGCCTACCAATTGATGCCCTAAAAAAAGACAAATGTGTAGTTTTTGATGTGAAAGCGTTTTTACCAAAGGATGTGGTGGATGGGAGACTTTGATTTGTAGATTTGTCGATTTGGTGATTTGTCGATTTGTGTAAAATGAAAAAAGGTGTATACATATAATTTTGAAAAGCTTGAGGTCTGGAAAATTGCTATGGAACTTGCGGTAAGGGTTTATAAGTTGACTGATGAATTTCCAAGTTCTGAAAAATTTGGAATAATAAATCAATTGAGACGAGCGTCAACATCTGTTTCTGCTAATATTGCAGAAGGTATGACCAGAGGAGGGAAGGATAAAGCAAGATTTATTCAAGTTGCCTTTGGCTCAACTATAGAAGTCCTTAACTTTTTGATTTTAAGTGAAAAAGTTGGTTATATTAGTACGGAAACCTTAGAAAATTTCAGGGTGCAAATTCTTGAATTAACGAATAAACTAAATTCCTTTCACAAACAAATTGACAAATAAAGCAGATTGACGAATAAGGCAAACATTCTTGTTACCGGTGGTGCCGGCTTTATAGGTTCCAA
>JAKQGD010000113.1 GCA_029573365.1 Bacteroidota bacterium
TATTGTCGCCATTATCATCAAAATAATATCCTAGAGAAGGATCGCCTTGGGAACCAGATGTGGGGTTTTGAAAAACTATACCATTTGAAAGGGTTGTATTTGGATTCATGGACTGACAATATAAGTTAACGCCAACATCGGTGCACGACCCAAAACCATTGCCATCATAGTCGAAGCAAGTGGTTGGATTGTTTGCAGTATTCGTACTGCCACATGGACATGGACCGTTCTGTGCGTTTTGTCTGTTATTTGCAGCTTGTGAGCAGTCTGTACCCGAATTTGAAATAGTAAAATTTTGGCCAGTTAAACTGGTTAACCCACATGATCCTGAACCAGATGCTGGCAAATTTATTCCTATACCATGAAACCAATTATCTCCAGTTTGCGTCCATACAAAATTCATTGCCACACAAAATTCTACAACTGAACCAGGAGTATAAGGATTCGATGATGTTCCTGCACCAGAGCCAGAAACCAAGGTGTGGGTAGCACTTGTAAAACTTGCACTACTGTAACACTGACTTTTTGCAAAATGGCAATAAAATAAAAGGAACATTAGTAACGTAAAAAACTTTCTCATAATGTGTAAGTTATAGGTTAAAAAATAAAATGATATGAACATTACCACAACAATACTCTAAATCAGAAATTGTCCTGGAAATAACTAATTAATTACAATTTAAATTGGGGAGGCTTTTTAGCCTGAAATTGATAGCATGAATTCTATTGCTTGGGGCAATTTCAAGAACAAAGATAAGTTAACAAGGGGTATTTGTCAAATTTATTTAAAAAAAATGCAATGCACTTTATATAAAATATTAACTTATTTGTAAATGATACATAATATATATGTAATACATTACATAATAAACTAATATAATATAATTGTCGGAATGTGCTAATTAATTATTTTGATTTTTTATGGTCCACTTTTGATAATATACAAATTTTTACTTTGTATTCGCCGATGCAGGCCATTAAAAAACGGCTTTTAGTTCCTGATCTAGCAATACTGTCATTTAATGTAATTTACCACTTCGGGATGTAAAAGAAACCCGGATGACACTTTTGCCGGCCGGGTTTCAGAATTATATCAATTTCTAATAGTAACTCCTACCTCAATACAGTAATATCGCCTTTGAGGAGTCGCTTTTCATCTCCTCTCAAGGTTACGTTGATCATATAGACGTACACACCCTGTTCCACCGGTTTTCCTTTGAAAGTACCATCCCAGCCCTGGTTTCTGTTGTTGGGCTCGATGTTTGCTCCGATATAAACCAGGTTGCCCCAGCGGTCAAAAACTTTCATTTCATCAATCTTTACAATAGATGGATCTTTGGTGAATATGTTGAAGTAATCATTGGAACCATCTGTATTTGTTGAAATTATATTGGGCACGTGGATTATGACACTTCTGTCCACAAAGACTCCAATCCTGCCTTCAGCGGTACAGCCGTTTTCATCCGGTACACTGACGGTATAGGTTGTTGTGAATTCCGGTGAAGCATCCGTTTTCGGGCAGGTAGCACATGACAGACTCTCTGCCGGTGCCCAAAATGTAGTGTGGGTGTGGTCACCTCATCCTGCCTACAGGCAATTTATGGAGTATTATCCGGGCGATGATTTGGTCGACTGGGTGGGTGTCGGTACACTTAACTATGGCACAGTAGCCACCTGGAGCCAGTGGTGGAGCTTTAAGGAGATTTTTGGCAACTATTACAATGAGCTTGCAGCCTTTAATAAGCCAATAGTTATCTCAGAACTCGGATGTCTGTCCGTAGGTGGTGACAGGGTTAGCTGGTTTGCAGATGCTTTTCAGCTTCTGGAAAAAGAGTACAGCATGGTACGAGGACTTATCTTCTTTAACAATTCTAACGACAACACCACAACAAACAAATCTCTGGACTGGCAGATACAAAATGACTCCACACTCGTCAAAACCATATCTAAAGGCCTCGTTAGTCTGACTAAAACTGTAAACTGAAAACAAAGGCTCGTGGTGGTCAAAACCAGTGTTTCCTCTTAAACCATATACTGAGGCCGATGACGATTATCAACATGATTATCCAGACCAGGTAGTAACCGTGCACCCACTCGAGCTCCGGCATATGCCTAAAATTCATACCATATACTCCCACTATAAATGTAAGAGGGATAAAAAACGTGGATATGATAGTCAGAATCTTCATGATGCGGTTCATCTCCTGGCTCATCGAGTTAAGGTAGATGTCCTTAAGTGAGTAGTTTATATCCCTGTAGGTTTCTGTATTTTCCATGATCTGGATGGTATGATCCTGCACATCCTTAAAATATTTTTTGGTTTTGCTGTCTATAAGAAAGTGCTCTGAAGTCACCAGTTTGGCCATCAGGTCACGCATCGGATAGATGTATTTTCTGATGACCATTATGTCTTTTTTACTGTTCTGGATTTTCATAAGCTGCTCTTCGCCCGGACTGTTTAATACCTCATCTTCTGTTTTTTCGAGGTAGTCTCCCAGTTTTTCCAGCAGGTCAAAATATTCGTCTACCGTAATATCTAGGATGCGGTAAAACAGATAATCTGACCCTTTTTCTCTAATGACTGAGCCCTCAGTCTGCAATTTTTCGCGTAGCTGGTTTAGGTTGTCGCCCGGCTTTTCCTGGAAGGTGAGGACAATGTCTTTAAACAAAACCATGGAAATTTGTTCTTCCTCGATCTGACTCGCGTCCTCATTCCACGAAAGTGACTTAAAAGTAGCAAATAAGTAGGCGTCTTCTTCCTCCAGTTTTGGCCTTTGGTATACGTTGAGGATGTCTTCCTGGTAAAGTATATGAACGCCAAATTTTTCACAAATAATTTTAATAAGGTCTACGTCCGAGAGTCCATTGATATTGACCCATAGTTTTCCCTCCTGTGTGGCAGGAATGATGTTTTGAGTGTTTCCGGTATTTCTATGGCAAAAATCGGTATTGTAACTAAAAACTTCCATCTCAGGGATGGTGGCGGTGTTCTGGCCGGTATATACATGGCTTCCCGGTGGCAATCCTGATTTGCTGGGCCTTTTCTGCCATTTTTTGCTTTTGATTTTTTTAGCACACATAGGTCAGGGTGTTATTTCCACTGGTGTTTTTTTTCTGAATCTTCCTGCATCCAGATGGATCCTGACTCCCAGGCTTCCTGTAACGTCGCTGCCACCGGGCGTGGGTACAAAAGTCAGGTCAGGACTAATGTCAAAATCCATAAGATGCCTGTCTACATATGCATCTACCACTGTGAGCAAATGCCCTCCTATCAGCCACACCCATGAATATTCGCTCCATTTGCGGTAATAATCCCTCGACTCCCTCAGCTGACCGATGTTGGGCGGCATAGGGTCCATTTTAAGGGCTTCAAGGTAGTGTTTTTGTGTGGAATTATAGTTTTTTCGGTTGTTAACCACAACATATATCAGCCCTCCATCTATACCCAAGGCGATGGGCACTTTCCACCACTTACGGTTGTACACCTGGCCGCCTGACGGGATGAGTAAGGAATACAAAGCAGCTTTGCCGGGTTTTCCTTTGAAGAGAGATAAAAAACCATTTTTTACAATGGTGGTATCGCCTTCTGCATCAGTGGTGTCCTGTACATTAAACTGGGCCGGTCCTTGTTGCTGTCCCGGAAACTGTCCCTGGCCGGGAAATTGTCCCGGACGTTGCTGAGCCTGGATCATCAGACTAAGTATCAGGGCTGTAGATATGGCTAAACATCGGATCATGCTGTAATAACGCAAGGTGTACATGATCAATTATCTCCCAGCATCTTTGACACTAAAAAATTAAATTCGTCATCTGTCGAGAAGTTAAAAACAAGGGTTCCTTTTCCGCTTTTTTCTCTGCGTATTTCTACTTTGGCACCCATTTCTCTTGAAAGCTGGTCCCTTATTTTCCTTATTTCGGGGGTGATCTCAGCAGCTTTACTGCCTGCGGAGGGTTGTTTTTCTATGGACTGATATGATCTTATGAGCTGCTCTAGGTTTCTGACACTCAGGCTTCTGTCTACTGTTTCCTTAAAAAGGCGTAGCTGTAGCGGCAGGTTGTCGACGCCAGCCAGGGCTCGGGCATGTCCCATGGTAAGACCTCCCTCCTTGATGCTAGCCTGGATTTGTGGTGGCAATTTAAGCAGTCTCACATAGTTGGTCACTGTGCTTCTGTCCTTACCGACTCTGTCAGACAATGCTTCATGGGTTAGGTTGCATTCGTCCATGAGACGCTGGTAGGAAATTGCTATTTCGAGGGCATTGAGGTCGGCTCGTTGTATGTTTTCGACGAGGGCCATTTCGAGCATTTCCTGGTCATTTGCCACTCTGACATAGGCGGGTACCTCCCTGATGCCGGCCATTTTCGAAGCTCTGAGTCTTCTTTCGCCGGAGATGAGCTGATATCTGTTGCCCCCCAGCGACCGTACTGTGATGGGTTGTATAAGGCCTGAGATTTTTATGGACTTGGCCAGTTCCATCAGCTGATTAGTATCGAATTCTGTCCTCGGCTGGAAAGGGTTGGTTTCTATTTGATCGGGACTGATCATGGCGATGCTGTGAGTCAGTTCTTTGACCAGTTGGTTTCGCTCTGCCGGATTATTGGTTTTTTCGATATTGGACAAAAGAGACCTGAGTCCTTTCGAAACTTCTGTTTTTTTATTGACGGACATAGGGTCAGTGGTTTAGGATTTCGTTAGCCGAAAGAAATTCATTGGCCAGGTTGATAAAGTTTATGGCTCCCTTGCTGCTGGCATCATATACAATAACGGGTTGGCCCAATGAGGGGGCTTCGCCGATTTTGCTGTTTCGGTGTATGATGGTTTCAAAGATTCTGTCGGAGATGATATCCCTGATTTCTTCCAGCACCATATTGGCCATACGGAGACGTTGGTCATACATGGAGAGGACTACTCCCTCGACTGTGAGTGAAGGGTTGAGTGACTGCTGCACGAGATTGATGGTGTCCTTGAGTTTTCCAAAGCCTTCCAGCGAAAAATACTCACACTGTACCGGTACCAGTACGCTGTCCGCTGCTGCCAGAGCATTCAGGGTGATGAGCCCCAGTGACGGCAGACAATCGATAAATATATAGTCGTACCTGTCCCTTATCTTGTCTACCGTTTGTTTCATCCTGAATTCCCTGTCCGAGGCGTTGACGAGTTCTATTTCGGCACCTACCAGGTCAATGGAGGATGGCAGTATGTCCAGGTTGGGTGTGGATGTAGATATAATGCCGGGTATAGGGTCAGCCAATTCGGTGAGACATTCGTAGGTGGTGATGCCTGACGTCACTTCCTTGACCCCAACACCTGAAGTGGCATTGGCCTGCGGATCAGCATCAATCAGCAGTACTTTTCGTTCGAGGACTGCCAAAGTTGCTGCGAGGTTTATGGCGGTGGTCGTTTTACCCACGCCTCCTTTCTGGTTTGCTATTGCTATTACTTTTCCCATGATGGTTTCAGAGTTGTATTTGTTGGTCCACGGTGGGCAGGATTAGCTTTTTTCCTGCATTTCTGAATTCTGTTTCTGCGGCTTCATGATCGGCCTTTATGTATCCAAATGTATCAAAATGGCAGCCGATAATCGTATCGCACTGGATGTAATCTGCAGCCAGGGCAGCATCCTGATACCCCATGGTAAAATTGTCGCCTACAGGCAGGATGGCAAAATTCAGAGCTGGACATATAGCGGGCAATAATTTCATATCAAGCGTCAGAGCAGTATCTCCTGCGTGGTAAAAGCAGACAGATTCGTTCCATATCACAAAGCCACCTGCCGGGCCGCCGTAACTTCCGTCTGGCAGCATGCTCGAATGCACTGCATGGACATATTTGACGGTACCAAAGTCAAACTTCCACTTTCCGCCTATGTTCATGGGGTGCCCTGTAAGGCCTTTGTTTTCATACCATGTAACGACTTCGTATGACGAAATTATAGTGGCTTTGGTCCTTATTGCTATAGATTCAGCGTCAGCTACATGGTCTCCATGTCCATGGGTCAGCAGGATATAATCAGCATCAATTTGGTCAATATCGATACCGGCCGCAAGAGGATTGCCTGAAATAAAGGGGTCGAACAGCAGTTTTTTACCTCCTGTTTCGACCAGAAATGACGAATGCCCCAGGTATCTAAGTGTGGTCATAAATTAATTTAACTATTGAGTTTCAAATTATGTAGCCTGCTGAGTTTGTAGGTATGCAGTACAAACATGTCAAAAGCAACAGGCCTGCCCGGCTATGGGGTGCAAAGGTACAAAATATAAAACAATAAGGCCGGGGATAAAAGCAAATGATTTGCCAATGGCCTCTAATTTACATTACCGGTTTTGACTACTATAAAGTCTACATTGACAGTGTTGCCGGGCACAGCAGAAAATGGCTGAACTGCCGGTATACTTTTATAAGAGGGAACTCCGTTTGGAAATTCGGTCGAAATACCCAGGATGACCTTGCGTATCTGCAACATATCTCCGGCGGTAACCTTGTTGTCTCCATTGGCGTCAGCGGCAGCTAACTTATAGGAAGGACTGAGAGATTCCAGACCCAGAATGTGTTTTTGTATGGCCAAAATGTCAGAGGCTGAGACCTTGCTGGTGTAGGCGGGCCCAAAACTTTCCATCACGATTACAGGATTGGTCATTAAGGGATAATTGGTAGATGGATAAGTAAATGAGTAAAGACCCTGGCTGTTTTTTGGAATTTCGACTTTGGGTG
>JAKQGD010000159.1 GCA_029573365.1 Bacteroidota bacterium
CCTGCTCCGCCTTTTTTCGGAAGGCCTACCGGAAATCGTGGAGGTGATTTACAAGTATCATGTGGAAGATAATCACAAATGGAAGATGCTGTCCGGTTACTACAACTTCAAGCCTGTATCAAAAGGCGAACAACTTGCCAATTATGACGGCAAGCCTGTCACGGCTGATTGTGACGGATACATCCTCATGCCTCTGTACCACCACGAGGGACACGACGGCTTTTTTATCGTCAGGGAAGTTACATGATGACGGATTATCCGCGTCTCCTCTCCAGAAAAACCATCATCATCAGGCTCAGGATCAACCTCTCTTTTTCGTCTTCGCTGAGGTCTGCAGTGGAGTCCAGCCTAAACTTCTTACCCAGAAATGAAGCTTCTTTGGTAAACATGGCTATGATCTGTCCGTTCGAATCCACAATTTTGTACTTAGGGTTAAACACATAACCTGTAAACAAGCCGAGGATGGGCACTTCTGAAAACAGTCCATCCATGATTTTGGCAAAGGCATTGGCCTCCTCGACACGGAACTCAGGTTTGCCGTCATTGTCAAAAATGTCATAGGTGGCTTTCCAGATGGACCTGGCACCTTTACGGCCCATACGGCCCAATGGCTTGCCATCGGCTTCTGATATCTGATATGATGCGGACCAGTCGATCCATTTATTGGCATTTATCTTGTAGAGGGCAGACTTCTGGCTGGAGTTCTCGAAAATCGTAATGTCTTCCTTGAGTTTAAAAAGTTTTTGTTTGACATAGGCAATCTCCTGGCCACTGCTGTCCCTTACCGAAAACTGAGGCGAAAACGCCATGACTTTGAATTCGAAGGTTACCGGAAAACTGATTTTTCCTTTCATAATGTAGGTGTTTGTTGGTTTAAAAGTATCAAAGATAACCAATGCACCCTTTATATCTATGTTTATTGTTAACAAAATTTTAAATTTTTTATACCCCAATAAGGGTAATTTTCAGGCAGATCATATTAGGAATAAAAACAGTTTAAGATTACAGCTCATACGAAAGACTCTGATTACTTGGGACCAACGGAACCGTAAAATTTGTCAATTGTAAACCGACCTGAATTCACAGGTGATTAAAGGGTAAATTTCATATTAACCAAAATTCATATGGTATCATTTTTGGCTTAAGACCGTTGTAGGCCGGTATAAAGATACTTACCATATCAAGATTTAATAACCAAGACCAAACTCATGTTGTATGTTGTACAGAAAAGACGAAATTCTGTTCAGGGATACAAGATTTT
>JAKQGD010000177.1 GCA_029573365.1 Bacteroidota bacterium
TACCACAAGCAGAGTAGCGGTAAGGATCAGCAGTTTTGGAGTTGCTGTATATTTTAACATCATGACTTTAAATTTTATGGTCAAAAAATAATGATTCTGAAACTCTATCTATTTGGAGGCTGCCGGTAGACCTTCGAGCCATCCGCCGGTAAATCCTGCCTTTTTCAGGCCGCTGACTATGTAGGGATTTTTTTTCATCACCTCCCATATGAGCCCTGACTCGTGGTTTTGAATCATAAGGAGGATGGGGCCCTGGTCGATGCCCAGATAATCGGGATCAAACCAGCCATCGGGATTTTTTTCGTCGCGGTAGGTCAGGTTAAAGGCGTCCTTAAAGCCATATTCGCCTACTAGGCGGTTATTCCAGGTATTCCACATGTGACTGAGACAGGCTTCTGATTCTGATGGGGTAAAGGCAATCGAGCCACCGGCAGCTGTGGGTGCTATGGTCCCGTCGTCGACTATCTGGATAGAAGCGGCTCCTCTGGCCCTGTAGTCATAAAACTGTCTTGTAATGCCATCGATTTGTTTTAGTGTATGAGCAGGACCATCACAGGCTGTCAGCCCCCAGCAGTCAGGACCGTATCCTTTCCAATTGAGAGGATTGGATATACAATAGGCCCGGTTTGAAAGGGTGGCTTTTGTGGAATTGATAAAATAATCATCTCCACAGGCCCTCATAAAGCTGTCTCTTATGCCTCTATAATCTATCCATATGTGGCTGTACTGATGACCAAAAAGTGGGTCAAACTGTACATTTTGCCGGCCATAAAAGGTGTCTCTTACATAGGTGTCACACCACTTGCTCCATGCATCGTCATGGATGGGATGTGTGGGTGAGCCCATAGCCATGATGATGAGTACCATGGCTTCGTTGTATCCTGACCACTGACTGTCTATAAAACCTTTTTCGGGGTGCCATCCCATGCTCATGATGCCATTGGATTTCATCATCCAGTTCCAGTCTACCCTCCTGTATAGGCTGTCAGCCACTGACCTTATGCGGGTTTCCGCAGGATCATCACCGTCAAAATAACTCATGCAGCTCAGGACACCGGCCATAAGCAGTCCTGTATCTATAGATGAGAGCTCGACATTTTTAAACCTTGTAGCCTGATCCAGAGTCAGAAAGTGGTAAAAAAAGCCTTTGTAACCGCTGACTCCCGTACTGTCAGGGCCCTGAGGCAAATGCCAGAGATGTTCCAGAGTGTTTAGAACTCTGTGGGCACCTTCCTGCCGGGTGATATATTTATTTTCGATGCCGGCCAGATATGAACTGAGTCCAAAACCTGTGGCTGCAATGCTCGAAAATGTCAAGGTTGGATACCGGTCCGGGATTTGAAAATTCGTCGTATCAGCTGTCTCCCAGAAATAATTAAAGGTACGTTTTTTTAGGTCCTGTCTGGAATACGGGACAATGGCAACTTTTGATTTTGTCTGGCATGATAAAAAAGAAACGATCAGTATAGAGGCGAGCCAAAAAGTCCGGTATTTCATCTTCCTAGTGTTTGGATTTTAGAACGTAAATCCCAGTTTTTCAAGTCCTGAGCGGATATCCTGGTTTTTCATCAGCATATTCCACACTAGGCCAGATCTTTGATTTTCTATCATGACCAGAATAGGTCCTTGATCTATAGCCAGATACGAATCGGCAAACCAGTTTCTGTCGAGGTCAAATGCATCTTTAAAGCCGTATTGTCCAAAGAGTCTGTCTCCTAGTTTGTAATAAAAAAATCGCATAGCTGCCATGGATTCTTCGAAGGTATAAGGTATCGATGACAATGCCGCTGTTGGCGAAATGACTCCCTGGTCATTGGTAGGACTGTGGGCACTATACCCAAATTTATTGTCGCTGGCTGTAAGGCCCCAGCAATCAGGACCATAAGCGGTGTGATTTCCCGGATTGGCTTTACAGTATTCGTAATTTATGAGTGTGTGATTTATAACCTGAGTGTGATATTCTGCATATTCATCTTTTAGATACAGGGGATTTAAACCCAGAAAAGAATAGTGTGCAAAAAAAAGAGGGCCTCCTTTTTCGGGTCCCAGCGTGAGAGGATAGCCGTAGTAGGTGTTGCCGTTTTTCATGCCACCGCCAGAGGCCCATCCTTTCTGGTATACATCCTTGTCAATGGAGTAAGTCGGTGAAGCCGCAGCAAGCACATAAGTGATCAATGCCTCATTCCAGCCTTTGAGCTGATGATTTTGCTGCCATCCGTAATTGGGAGACCAATGCCAGTAGAGGACTTTTTCTGTACCCTTGGTATGCCAGTTCCATTCTACGGTTTCCCAGATTTCTTTTATTTTTTGTCGGAGTTGGTTTTCGGATGTATCCGAATGGTCAAAATACTCTGATGCTGCCAGCAGGCCGGCTATCAGGTATGAGGTTTCCACGATGTCGCCTCCATTGTCTTTCTGGCTAAAAGGTATCGTCTTGCCCGTGACGCCATTTAGCCAATGGGGAAAAACTCCGTGAAATCTGTCCGCTTTTGTCAGGAGGAAGTCAGTAATCTTATGAAGCCTTTCGAGACCCTGCTGTCTGCTGATAAATCCGCGGTTTATGCCTACGATTATACCCATGATCCCAAAACCTGATCCACCTGAAGTCACGAGATCTCCCGAACTGTTACGCTCCCTGGCCAATCCGGAAACAGGGTGACCAAAATCCCAGAAATAGCGGAATGTTTTGTCCTGAACCAGAGTCAGCAGTGAGTCATCGGAAATACGTGCAAATTTATCAGTCAGGTCGAGTACTGTGGTTAATGAAGCTGATATGCTGGAGCTGAGTGTACTGCCTTTTCTGGACCTGAGTTTATCCTGTACATTGAGGGTATACGTTGTTTGGTTTTTGAGTGCTGTTTTGGGTTTGATGACAAGGATACTGTCTTGATTATCAAGGGTAAAATCCAACTCTCTGGCAGTACCGTCGCCCATCAGGCTGACAGCTTCCGGTACAGAAGCAATATCCAAGGGCTCAGAAAAGCTGATTTTCATTTCGGGCAGCAGGCCGACATTTCTTTTGCTGTAGTTTTCTGTACCGTCTATGGTGTACCGGATAAAATTAAAATTAGCCGGTTCGGGGTCTTCCTTTTTGCATCCTGTAAGTGTCAGGACAAGGATAAAGATTGCTGCTTGCTTCATGCCATCATTGAAAGTAAAAAAAGAAAAAGAGGAAGATTGCTCTTCCTCTTATGACATTGATAAAAAACTACAGAACTATTATCTTCCTGCGAGTTCGAGTTGATAGAGGGCACTAATTTCTGCATCAGTAAGAGCCTTGTTAAATACTCTCAACTCGTCGACCATACCGGTCATTGCTTTCTGCCATCCTTCAGGAGTACCTCCCGGTAGGTTTGTAGCCCACGCACCAATCAAAGGCTTAGTAGGCGTGTAGAAGTTAAGTGGACCTGTGGTACCTCTTTGTTCCCAATCCGGATTGCTTACTTTGACACCATCCACATAAATCTTGTAATTAGAAGTGGTTCCGTCCCATGTCATGAGCAATTGATGCCACTTATTGACACCTTTTGGAGTCTGAGCACCACCTTTTGAAGGCTCATTTCTGGAATCCTGCCATGAAGGGTTTCCATCCTTGTTTGTAACTACCAGACCTTTTACAATAAGGGTATCGTTTCCTGCTTTTTTCCATCCGGTTTCTGCAATGAGGTTGATGTTTCCTGCCCACTCATTGGGACGAGTCATACCGAAAAACGATGTGGCTGCTGATCCGTTGTTGTCAAAATTTGCCCACAGAGATACAGACATGTTTGGAAGGCTGTTTAAAGCTGCAATTTCATTGTATGCCAGATAGCCCTCAGCAAATTTTACTGCCTTGCCTTTTGCACCAGTGACAAAAGATGCATTAACCGTACTGGAAGGTGCGGCTCCTGATTTGTGCTCTTTGCCATCTCCTTCGAAAGCCCAGTGAGCAACAAGATTTGATGCAGCTACTTCGTCAGAATTGTTGAATCCTCCGATGGGTGGAAGGGTTTCGTCTTTCTTGCAGGATGAAATGCTCAGAACGAGACCGCCTGCCAATAGTAGAAATGAAAAGATTTTTGATTTCATTAAATGAAAATTTTTAGTGTGAAAGAAAAGAATTTTTGTATGTTAATTACCTGATTAACAATTTTATTAAACAAGATTGCAGGATTAAAGTTTATACTGAATTTATTAAAATGCTCCATGTCAGTAACCCGGATTTTGTGTCAGCCTGCCACCGCTTAGTTCGATCTGAAGGGCAGGTACAGGCAGGAGTTCATGTTTGCCCTTGACGAAGTTTTTACCGGCTGCCTGCATAATCTCAGCAGCTCTGCCCTGCCTGACGATGTCAAAAAACCTGTCGTGCTCCATGGCCAGTTCATACCGCCTTTCCTTCCATATGGCTTCCCTGAGTGGCTGGCCTCCGGCAACGGCCGAATCTGTGAGGCCGGCCCTGTTTCTGATCAGGTTCAGGTTTGATAAGGCCAGCCCCGGATTGTTGAGTTCATTGGCTGCCTCTGCCTGCATCAGCAATACATCACCATAGCGGAGTATGTGTATATTCTTCTGCTTATTGTCCCTGTTGCCGAGGAAAGGTTCTATGGTTTTAAGTTCGCTGTGATATGCTTTATAATTGTAAAAATAATTTTCAATAGAATCCTTGCTCGGAATCCTGTATCCGTCATAGAGTATGGTGCCTTTATGGGTACCTGAATCGTCAATTTTAATGACTGTGGAATTGACCCTGATGTCTCCCGGCTCATAGCTGTTGACCAACTCACGTGTAGGATTGCAAAAGCCAAATCCCAGGTCTGTCCAGCCTCCTTTGCCTCCTACCCTCGGGCCCTGCCATACACAGTAACCTCTAACACCATAATCCGTATTGTTAAACACGCCGGTCTGAATTTCGAATACCGACTCCATGGAATTGTCGCCTTCAAAACGCCATATCTTTTCATACTTGTCAAGCAATGCATACTGGCCGCTTGATACGACCTGCGAGGTGAGGTCCAGCACTTTTTGCCAGTCTTTCCTGTACAAGTACACTTTGGCAAGCATGGCCTGTGCCATACCTTTATTGACACGACCCTTTTGTGTGGCATTTCTGAAGGGCGTGTTGTCCGCTGCAAACGAAAGGTCATCGATGATGATACCATAGATTTCGTCGACAGATGCCCTGGTCTGGAACTTGTCGTCCTTATTGGCGTCGTCGGCACTTTCGGGTACACGAAGCACTGCGGGCACTCCACCGTACCATCGCACGAGGTTAAAGTAGTAGTAACCGCGTAAAAATCTGACTTCACCTATCCAACGCTTACGGGTCGCCTCATCTACTCCGGCTGTCTCCAGGGCTTTGAGGGCCTGATTGCATTTGGCTATAGCCGAATAGTGGCCACTCCAGAGTGAGCCTGTAAATATATTGGTGGGCGAATGGAGGAAGTTGTCCAGGTCACCAATGATGCCTATCTGATCGCTGGCTGTACTGCCTTTGTCTGCATCATCTGACATAATATTGGTGACGGAGATGTAGGCAATACCGTGGGTGTCACCTGCCCCGAAAGCATCTCCTGAAATAAGTGTGTTGTAGACTCCGGTCACCAGGTTTTCGGCCAGCGAAGGGTCTGTGGCTGCCGTACCTTTGCCCTGAACAGGTACGTCAAGAAAATCCGAACTGCAGGCACTCAGGCCGAGGAACAAGGCAGACAATAACGGCAGCTTTATAAATTTTATTTGTTTGCTCATGGCTGGGATTTTTTAAAATGAAATATTTACTCCGCCGGCAATCGTGCGGGTGGTGGGGTATGCATTGGTTTCAATGCCTGCCCGTGTGGGCGAATCATCGGGTAGTTCCGGTGTGAATCCTGAAAATTTCTTGAGAGTAAAGATGTTTTGTGCAGTGATAAATACCTTGCCCTCACTGATCTTTGCCTTACTGAGAAACGATGCTGGAAGCTGATAACCAACTGTCACATTGTTGAGTCTGACGAATGATCCCGACTCCACATAATAGGTAGAAGCCGGCAGGAAACCCGAATTGGCAGCAGGTTCGTCCTGGATGCCTGAACCCGGTATCCATCTGTTGTATGCAAGGTCACGCTCCACATTGTCCAGGGCACTGAGCCTTAGGGCTTTTTTGCCATTATAAACCACATTGCCTACATTGCCGTAGATATCCATGCTTATGCTGAATGCCTTGTAGTCATACTCTGCATTGATGCCAAAATATGCTTTGGGCTGGTAAGAACCTACAAAAACCCTGTCCTTGTCGTCTATACGGCCGTCGTCATTGGTATCCTGGTATTTAAAATCACCGGGTGAGGCATTGGGTTGGATAACCTTACCACCGGTAGACACATAGCTGTCGATTTCGGCAGCATTCTGGAAGACTCCTACAACCTGAAGCACGTAAAAACTACCAACAGGATGCCCATTGTCGGTCCTTGTGGTGTATATCTGCCCGGCTCCTATGCCGCCGTCGAGGATGGGCTGACCACCATTGAGACCGATGACACTGTTTTTATTGAGGGTGATGTTTCCGCCTACCCTGTACGAGGCATTGTCGCTTATGCGGTCACGCCAATTGGCAGCAAATTCTAAACCTGTGTTTTTTATAGAAGCAGCATTGGTGAGGACCACCCCGTCTTCGTCACCTACCACGGCAGGCACCTTGACATTGATAAGAAGGTCACGTGACTTTTTGGTGTAGAAGCCCAATTCGCCGTAAAGGCGTCCCTTAAACATGGAGTACTCCACGCCCAGATCGAGCTCTTCGGT
>JAKQGD010000207.1 GCA_029573365.1 Bacteroidota bacterium
CATGCCCGGCAGGGAAGATGAGCTGAGATATGCCATGATTAAAAATATGCCCGAACTCAAGGACAGCGAATTTACATGGAAAGGATATCAAGAGGCCAACAACAATGAGCTGGTAAACAACCTGGCTAACTTTGTCAATAGGGTGGTGGTATTGACCAATAAATATTATGGAGGCAAGGTACCGGCTTTTGACGAGGACATCGATTTTATAGGCCCTGACGACCAGTTTGAATCAGCGTTTCATGATTCCGAGCTGCTGAGGCTCTTTGACGATGCCCATGAACTTTGTGACCACATCAGAAGGTACGATTTCCGCTCTGCTCTCAAGGTGCTGATGGACATATCGACTAAGGGCAACCAGATTCTTCAGTTTAATGAACCATGGAAAAAAATCAAGGAAGAACCTGAATCTGTAAAGGCCGTGATGAATCTCTGCCTGCAGTATGTAGCCGCCCTGGGCATCCTGTGCAGGCCTTTTATGCCCTTTACTTCAGATAAAATCAGAGTGCTGCTTAACCAGAAGCCCATCGAAGAAAAGGGCGAGCTAAACAAGATGCTCGACCTGATGTGCGAAGGAGGGGTTATCTTGAAAAAGGGCCACCTTATCGGTCAGCCGGTACATCTTTTTTCGCGGATAGATGACGATACTATACAACAACAGATAGACAAGCTGGCTGCCTCATCGCATACCGAAGAAACACCTGCACAAAACCATGCTCCTATGCTTAAGCCGGAAATAAGTTATGAAGACTTCCAGAAAATGGATATCCGCACTGCAACAGTTGTGGCTGCCGAAAGAATAGAAAAAGCCGACAAGCTACTTAAACTCACCCTCGACCTGGGCTTCGAAAGACGTACCGTCGTCAGCGGCATAGCCGAACATTACACACCCGAAAATGTTGTAGGTAGGAAGGTGAGCCTGCTGGCTAATTTGGCTCCACGCAAGATGCGTGGCGTAGAATCTCAGGGTATGATTTTAATGGCAGAAAACGGTGACGGCAGACTTAGTTTCGTCAGTCCCGAAGAGGGTTGGCAAGACGGCCAGGTAATAAAATGATGACTTCGTCCGAAAAAATACTCAAACAGCACAATCTCAGGATCACACAGTTCAGGCTGGATGTGATATCCATTTTTAATAATGCAGGCCATGCCTTGTCTGCGGCAGACCTCGAAAGCCGGCTGAGCGACCCAGACAGGATTACCCTTTATCGTACCCTTAAAAGTTTTGAAGACAAAGGCATCATACATAAGGCTGTAGATGGCACCCAGACACAAAAATTTGCCCTCTGCGAGTCAGACTGCAATGAGCACCACCACCATGATGAGCACGTACACTTCCACTGCCGGCTATGCGAAAATACCTTTTGTATGGACCATGTCTATGTGCCAAAGGTGGTCCTGCCGCATGGGTTTACCTTCAAAGACTCCAGTATGATTGTCAATGGCATATGTGAAAAGTGTGGGGTGACCACTTTATAAAATACCAGACAATTTATTACCATTCCTGTCCCGGATAGGCTCTTTGCATATACTGGAGCTCTGCCAGGATAAACCCTAAACTTTCGGTGTGGATGCCTGATTTTCCTCCCTTGTGGTTGTGGTATTCCTTAGGAACGGTGAGGGTGGCCTCAGAAATCACCTCCTCAAACTTTTTAACAGCCTTTTTTCTGACCTCTGACAGAGATGGATAGATACCTTTTTCGGTGGCCAGGGTCTCATAAGGTGCAGCGATAAACATTTCTTCAAAATAGGGCATGAGGTCATTGAGCGAATCCTGCATTTTGTCGTGGCTCTCTCGGGTACCATCTCCCAGCCTGATCACCCATTCGCCTGAAAAGGCAAGATGGTAGGCAGATTCCTTGATGCTTTTGCGGGCTATGGCAGCTAGTGTGGCATCAGACGACGCTGTCATGCCTTCCAGCAGATGGTGGTGGTAGCAGTCAAACATAAACTGCCTCATGATGGTGTCGCCCCAATGACCATTTGGGAGCTCGCACAGCAAAACGTTGCGGAAGGAACGAGCATCCCTCAACATAGGGTAATCGTCCTCGTTTTTGCCCTCAGTTTCCGCCAGGTAATGGTAGTAGTTGCGTGCTTCGCCTATGAGGTCTAGGGCGATGTTTGTCATGGCAATGTCCTGTTCCAGTACAGGTCCATGGCCGCACCATTCGCCGAGACGCTGACCCAGGATCATGCCGTTGTCGGCCATCATCAGTATGAGTTCTTTGACA
>JAKQGD010000224.1 GCA_029573365.1 Bacteroidota bacterium
ACACTTATTCTGATCAACAGTCCCATACTAAACGAAGAGGGGAAATCCAGCGAAGCCATCTATATCACTGTGCCCATCGGCATCATCCTGACCTCAAGTCACCTGATTACGGTTTGTTCGGCTGAGAACCCTGTAATGGAAAAATTTCTCGAAGGCAAGGTCAAAGGATTTGACCCGGCTGACAAAAACCTTTTTACCCTGCAAATTTTTGAGCAGAATGTATTTCGTTTTCTCGAATGTCTTAAAAAGCTTAATCTTAAAAGAAACCTCATAGAACAGGAGTTGTACAACTCCAGCCGCAGTGCCGAGCTACAGCAATTGCTCAGGATAGAAAAGTCCCTGGTATATTTTGTGAGTTCGCTCAGTGCCAATGAACTCCTAAAAATGAAGATCAAGCGTACCGACCTGCTCCGTTTGGGCAATGACGAAAATTATGCCGACCTCTTTGAAGACATAATAATCGACAACTCACAGGCCCTGGAAATGTCAAATGTCTACACAAACATCCTCAGCGGTACCATGGAAGCGTATGCCTCCATCATTTCCAACAATCTAAATGTCATCATCCATCGGCTCACTATTGTTACCATCATCCTTCTCGTACCGTCTATGATTGCCGGCTTTTACGGAATGAATCTCGATTATCTGCCTTTTAAATCTTACAAGTGGGCTTTCCCGGTCATCATTGTTATTTCTATTCTAATGGGCTTTGGGGTTGTTTATTATTATTCCCGCAGGAAAAGTGATTGATGAAAATGAGTACTAAGACTTTATTGCATCTGAAAAAAACATCCGCGAACCTTTGGTACACTTTTATGCTTGTGATTCTTCTAGCTACTGTGGCCTGCAGGCTGCAAAAAGAAAAAAAACTGCCTGCCGATTACAAGCCTGGTATCGTCACTTTTCTGGACAGCACCCAGGCATCCGCTGCCATCATACATGATGACACTGACAGTCTTTTTGCCAATATCAGCGAAGCAGACATTATGATACAGATGAAGAGGGCCAAAAATTTTGTATCCCTCAAGGAGGCCAGACTGGAGTACCGTCGTTTTTTGGCCTGCCAGGTTTCCTCTTGGACCGCTGCAGAAAAACAGGAAATGTCTTCCATCATGCAAATGGTAAAAAAAATGTGTGATTCGCTGAGCCCGAGGATTTTTCCGGGTGGCATCAGACTTGTAAAAATAAAGACAGGTCCGTATGGCAGCGATGCCTATTATACCCGCGGTACTGACATCATGATACCGGAAAATATTTTTCCTCTTTCAGATTCGGAAGCTCAGATACCTGTAATGCTTCATGAAATTTACCATATCCTTTCTAGGTCTATGCCTGAATTCCGAAGTAAGACTTATAAAATGATAGGGTTTGAAAAAGCAGGAAAACCGGTGACCCTGCCTCCTGCTTTGCATAAAGTATTGCTTTCAAACCCTGATGGTTTGACTAAAGACTATGTCATAAGACTGAAAGAAGGCCAGGAAACTCGTGTTTGCCTGCCCCTGATAAGTAGCCGGTTTGGGGCATACAGGGAGGGCATCCCTTCATACTTTGATTATGTAAAGTTTGATATTTTCGAACTTAGAGAAGGTGCAACTGTATATGAGGTGCTGAGCACTGAAGACGGTGGCACCACTTTACCGGTAAGGTTTACAACCGATTATTTTAGACAAATCAGCGACAATACTCAATACATCATACATCCTGATGAGATTCTGGCAGATAATTTTATGCTGTCGATTATTGCTTTCGAAAGTGGAGACTACAGCAAATTTTCCAAACAGGGCAGGGCACTTATTGATTCAGTGACCACTGTCTTGAAGCAGTTTTAAGCAGGTATTTATTTGGACCCTTAAAAATTAAAAAGAGGCATCACGCTTTGTGACACCTCTTTAAAATCAAAACAATTAGATCAACAATCTATACTTCGAAAACTTATTATGGTTTCAACCGGGTTGAGGTCATCTTTATTAACGGTACAAAGTTAAGGCAGTGCCAGGCCTCACGTGATGACGGAGGTCAAAAGGATGGATGATTTGTGTCACTTATTGAGGCATCTGCCTGAGTTTCTCTACCTTCAGCAGTTCTATTTTATTGTCGTCTATCGAAATCAGCCCTTCACTCTTGAAGTCCGAGAGAGTGCGGATGGTGGTCTCCTTGGCGGTTCCAGCCAGGCTGGCGATATCGTCCCTAAGGATGGTCATTGTCGTGGCATTTTTTGATTCGCTGAATTTTATCAGGGCATTGGCCACCCGCTTCCTGACAGAACTGTAAGCCATTTCTATCAGCTGATGTTCCATTTCTTCTGACTGGTTTGCCAGCATTTTTATAAACTTGGCCGAAAACTCCCTGTTGTTAAAAAGCAGCAAAGTAAAATCTTCGATAGGCACCAGACTTAGTTCGCAATCATCAATGACGGATACATTATCGTAGTATTTTTCTCCTTTGAGCAAAGGAAGGTAACCAAAAAAATCACCTTTTGAATAGATATTTGTGGTAAACTCCTTGCCGAAGTCATTGATCTGGTACGATTTGAGACTTCCTGAAACTACAAAATAGAGCCACTTTGGGTACTGGCCGGCTTCGTAGATCATATCTTTTTTCCTGAATCTCCTGGTTTCCCTGTTTTCAGACAGTTTTTCAAATTCCTTTTGTGCCTTTGCTTCATCGATAAATCTCTGGAGGCCGTTTCCTGTCCTGTCAAACGAATTTTTAATACGGGCACTTTTTCTGAGCCGGACTTCTATGGTGTCCAGCAGTTGGACGTCGTCATACGGCTTGGTGATGTAATCGTCGGCCCCGAGTCCCATTCCCTTGCGGAAGTCCTCTTTTTCGGTTTTGGCTGTCAGAAAAATAAACGGTATATCCATGGTCACAGGATTGCCTGACAGGATTCTGAGTACACCAAACCCATCCAGTTCGGGCATCATGATGTCACAAAGTATGAGATCAGGAATGGTCTCCATAGCTCTTGCGGCTCCTTGTTTGCCGTTTTCGGCAGTTTGTACCTGATAGCCGGAAAGTATCAACAGTTCCTCCAGGTTTTCTCTTACATCCTTGTTGTCTTCAATGATCAGAATTTTTGCACTCATGGATTTCGAAATATTTTAATTGCTTTTCGTTTTAAAAATCACCTTCAAATCGACGGGGGTCCTCAGGAAGTACCACTTTAAATGTCGTACCTTCGTTAAGGACACTGTTGAAATCTATCTCACCGCCCAGCATCTCGACATATTTTTTAACTATGTTTAATCCCAGTCCGGTGCCTTCGATGTTTATCACATTGCTGGCCCTGAAAAAACGATCAAACAAATGCTTTTGTTCTTCTTCAGGAATCCCTATGCCATAATCACGAATAGAAAACTCAAGCAAATCGCTATTTGTTTTTAGGTTGAAATCGATGGAGGCGTTTTCATCCGAATATTTGATGGCGTTGGATATGAGGTTGAGGAGGATGTTCTTTAATATTTTTCTGTCAGAGTAGACCTGATGTGCCTCTATGTCAAACTGAGTTCTGAGCACCTGCCCCGTTTTAAGGAGGGCTTTCATTTCCTCGGTGATTTCATTTGCCAGCTCTAGTATATCTATATGTTCCAGATTGGTGACGACCTTGCCCTCTTCCAGTTTGTTTAGAGACAGAAAGTCATTTAAGATGCCGGTCAGGTGGGTGACTGATGACCTGACCTTGTTGATGTGTTTTTCCCTGTTTGGTTGTTCCTCTGATTTTTGGTATCGGCCAATAAGGGAGACCGAAGACTGGATGGTAGAAAGTGGGGTCCTGAATTCATGCGAAGCCATAGAGACAAACCTGGATTTAAGTTCACCAAGTTCTCTTTCCTTGGCGAGGCTCTTTTCGAGTTCTATTTCCCGTTCGTGCAGTTCGTTCTGTGCGGTTATTTTTTGTGCTATTTCTACTTCCAGTTTGCGGTTGAGTGCCAATAGCTGGTTTACAGCATTTTCCAATTCGTAGGTACGTTCCATTACCTTACGTTCCAGGATTTCATTCATCACCTTTAACTTTCTTTCTGCTTCCTTGAGTTTTGACAGGTCATGGATAAACCCTGCATAGAGGGTTCGCTCATCCAGAGGTATTTCTACCACAGATAGCCAGAATGGAAAAACCATACCGCCATTTCTCAGGCCTATCACTTCGCGGCCTATGCCTATAATTCTGGCCATGCGGGTGTGTTTGTATCTTTCGAGGTAATCATCATGGTGCCTCGAATGTTCTGCCGGCATCAGCATACTGACGTTTTTGCCCACCATCTCACTTCTTTCATAGCCAAATAGGTAACAAGTGGCACTATTTAGCTCTTCGATGATGCCCCGATCATTGATGACGATGATGCCGTCAATGGCGGTATCAAAGATGGCCTGAAGTTTAATTAATGAATCAGAATTGCTGCTCATGAAAGTATATTAGGGTCCGATATCTTATAAATAAAATTTTTTTTATATATATTGTAAACTACAACAATTTAAATCATGAAATCAAATGACTTAAATCATCGGAGGCATACCGGATCTTTTTGATCTTTGGCACAAATTTAAACAATTTTTATATGAATCTTTTCAACCCAATCAGCAGCATTATGACAAAAAATCCCATTTGTATAGGGGCGAATGAAACTTTGGCTGTAGCCGAAAAGATGTTTCGTGAGCACAAAATACACCATCTGCCTGTCCTGGCAGAGGGAAAACTGGTGGGTATGGTCAGCAAATCTGACTTTTTGTTTTTTCGACATGGTTTTGCAAAAAATGAGAAAAAGCTTGAAGACGAAGTCAGACTTAACAATTACACAGCGAGAGATATCATGACTACGAAGCTTGGAAAAATGGAGCCGACAGAAAAGATAAACGTAGCTCTCGAGGTATTCAGAGAAAATCTGTTTCATGCCATTCCGATTGTGGAGGGTGACACCATTGTAGGCATTGTCACCACATTTGACATCATCGACCATCTGGCTAAAGACGCCAGTGCCACCGCCAGCTACACATCATCTTAAACCGAGTTTTTGAGGGATTATTTCTTCATTTTTAAATTTTTCAGACATGATAAACATAAAAATTTACGGAACCGGTACTCCTACTTACCAGTTGGCAAAGACCAAGGTGGAGGAACGTTTATCAGCCGCGGGAATAGATTACAAACTTGAAGAAATAACGCAGATTACCGATATCATGAAAGAAAACGTGGTTTCTGTACCTGCTATGCGGGTCAATGATGAATTGCTTTTTGAAATCAAGCCCAATGGCTCGTACAATCAGTCTCTGAGAGATGCCATCCAACAGATACTAAGCGTGGAAAACTATGGCAAAATGGTCAAGATACTCGTGCCCACGGACTTTTCGGATGCCTCGTACAATGCGTATAATTTTGCGGATGCATTGGCCAAGATTATGAACGGTGTCATCAGGCTGGCCCACATTTATTACCCCACTTCCACGGATGTAAATCAGTTTGTGGTTATGAATGAGGAAGCTGAAACAATACACCGGGACAAGCTCAATGATCTGGTAAAATCGCTCAATAAGGACTGGATAGGAAACTTTGTCTCAGAACCCATGATCGAGGGCGTTTTCCGTGTGGGGTTTCCAAGGATGGAACTCACAGAAATGTCAAAAGAACCCAATACACTAATGGTGATGGGTACAACCGGGGCAGGGGACACCTTTAAAAAAGTATTCGGTTCACTGTCACTTGACATGATTGACAACTGCTACTGTCCATTGTTCCTTATCCCGCCGGGGGCATCGTGTGCCAAAATCAATGAGGTCATTTTTCTTTCGGAAAGCATTAAATACGATGCTGGCCATCTGCTGTTTGCAGGCAAGATATGCTCTAAATTTGGCTCAGACCTGCACCTGGTACATTACAGAACCAACAGTGATGACGAATACGATGTCTCTGATACTATAAAAATTATAGAGAGTTATTATCCGGAACTTAAATACCACATAGAAGTCATAGATACTCCCAATCTTTTCGAAAGTATCAAGTCAGCCGTACAGCAAGGGGACAGCAAGCTTGTAATCATGGCTACCCGGCATCGCAATGTGTTTCAGTCCCTTTTCCACAAAAGTGCCACAGAGTTTGCAGCATTGAACTCAACTTCTCCACTGCTGATTCTGTCTGACATCACTCACGAGGATTGGTTGTGAAACAAAAAGCGTTTTTATGATGTTGAAGGGTTGATTTTTTCATTAGGATATGAGCGTTAAAAGAATTATCAACTCTAACGAACAGTTTTTGTCAGGGCCAAACAGTCGGGGCAAGGAGTTTATGTTCCTCATGAAGGCTTTTTATCAATTTTTAAGAGGTTTCAGGAGGCTACATTTTATAGGTCCTTGTGTTACGGTGTTTGGCTCTGCCCGTTTTGACGAACACAACAAATATTATATACAGGCCAGAGAGGTAGGTAAACGGCTTTCTGAGTTGGGTTTTGCCGTTATGACAGGTGGAGGACCAGGCATCATGGAAGCTGCCAACCGAGGAGCTGCTGACAATGGGGGAGAGTCTATAGGCTGTACCATCAAACTGCCTAAAGAACAAGTATCCAATCCATATTTGACAAGGGTAGTGGATTTTGATTTCTTTTTTGTCAGAAAAGTTTTGCTTACCAAGTATTCGTATGCCTTTGTCGTCATGCCAGGAGGTTATGGTACTCTTGACGAGCTATTCGAAACCCTGACCCTCATCCAGACGGGTATCCTGCATAATTTCCCGGTAGTTATTATGGGACGGGAATATTATCGTGATATCCATGAATTGATACACAAGATGATTGATCAAAAAACCATTTCTGCCACTGATCATGATCTAGTGCTTTTTACTGATGATACAGAAGAAGCCATCAACCATATTAAACATTTTATCAACCTCAACTACAAGGTAAAAAAGAAATCCTGGTGGGTGCTCGGCGAAGGATAAAATCCAATGGCTTATCTTGCATTTTGATTGAGAGACTTTACCATTAAAAACAGAGGGTAACTGAATCCAAGAAAAACAAGTGCATAAATACCTGACCACAAATCACTATAAGCAGCCCCTACCAGAAACAAGAGCGATAGTATGATCAACAGGCCCGGAAGCCATGGAAAAAACGGAGCTTTAAATGGTCTGGACAGATTGGGCTCTGTTTTCCTTAATTGTATCAAGGCAAAAAAACCGGCTGCATAGCTCAGTACAAAAAAGAAGGTAGCGATGTCAGACAATCTGCCACAGGTGTCCTTGCCGCTGAGTATTAGTATAATGGACAGTAAGCTGGTCAATGGCATGGCCACTGCAGGTGTACCCGCTTTGTTTACCCTTATTCCGGCAGGTAAAAATAACTTATCCCTGCTCATGGAGTAGATAACCCGTGGTGCAAACATGATTTGTGCATTGACGATGCCCAGGATGGAGATCATCAGCATAATGGTGATTATTTTGGAGTATTGAGGTCCGAAAATATAACTTATTGCGTCAGCTGCTGCCAGTTTGGATGTGGATAATATATCATGTGGCAAGGCATACAGTATGGCGCCGTTTACAAGCAGATAGATCACTATGATGGTGACCACCCCCAATATCATAGATTTAGGCAGGGTCTTGGCCGGATCTTTGTTTTCCTCGGTAAAATAGGTGGCGGTATGCCATCCGTCATAAGTATAAAATATGGCCTGCAAAGCACTGATGACGGCAATAAAAGTTATGGTGCCGGTTTGGTCGTTTAATACGGTAGACACCTGGGAATTGACGGGATTGCCACCGTACATGAAGCAGACGGCCACAAAAATCAGCAACCCTGTAGCCTTGATTGCGGCCAGAATCTCCTGTGACTTTCCTGCTGATCTGGTCCCCAGCCAGTGAAAGCCGGTAAGAAGTATCAAAAGTCCTACAGCCAGAAAGGCAGTATATTCTGACCATGAAGGTACCAACAAAACGATGTATTCACTTAGTGTAAAGGCACCAAAACCCAGTGCAGATACTGTGCCCAGCCAGCTGGTGATTCCAGTAACAAATCCAAAATAATCGCCAAACGCCCTCCTGGCATATACATACCACGCTCCTGCCTGAGGTATAGATACAGCCAGTTCTATGGCACACAAAGTTCCCAGTAAGGCATATATCCCCACAGCAAGCCAAAGCAGCATAATGACTGTCGGGTCTCCTATTAGGCCGGAGATTATACCGGGCTTGCGGAGAATGCCCGTTCCTATGGTACCTCCTACAGTCACAGCGATGCCAAATCCTACTCCGAGTAACTTTAACAGATGGTTTTCGTTTTTTGACATAATGCCATTTTATAGTGATTGCTTAATGGTCAGCAGGTATGATCAGAGACTATGACCCACTTTCCGTTGATTTTCCTCCAGATGAGTGTAAACAGTCCAGTGGGCCTGTCTTTTACTCTGATAAGTGTGTATCTGCCGAGCATCACAGCTGATTCTGGTCCCAACAGATCCAGATCCAAAACCTCAAAGGCTAGCTGGCCCATGGCATCTTTGTCAGGATATGATGATTTGTACCTTGCGAGTGTCTTTTGCCATCCAAGGGTTCTGCCATTGCTGCCTGAAAAAGACAGGCTGTCAGACTTCCAGTAGCCCTCCATAAATGCTTCTATGTTGCCGTTGTTCCAGGCAACCTGTTGAGTCTGGAGGACATCCATAATGCCGGTTCTCCAGTTTAAATCCTTCGGCTTTTGGGTTGTTCCGCATGCCATCAGGAAAAGTAGAAACGGCAAATATCGAATCATTGTGGCCATTTTAGGGTAAAAATAAGATTTAATCAAGAGCAATGGCTACTCCAGTAAAAAAGATTTGGGTTTTAAATAATTGTTTTGCTTACGCTTAAAAGTAAATCAGGCGAGCCATTTTTCCATTTGCCTCAAAACAGCCTCCATATCTTTAGGCATGGGTGCGGTTATTTCCATCCTGTTTAGGGTCACCGGATGGATGAATATAAGTTTTTCGGCATGCAGAGGTTGACGTGACAGCAATGGTTGCTCTGTGTCGAACTTACCGTGTTTATAATTTTTATGTTTTATTTCCGAAAGAAAAAACTCCCTTCTGTGACCATATAGTTCGTCAACAATCAGAGGATTACCAAGGTACTGCATATGTACTCTTACCTGATGCATGCGGCCGGTATGCAATCGCAGATATACCAACGAATATTTACCCATTTTTTTAAGAATCTTATAGTCAGTCACAGATGCTTTGCCCCTTTTATGGACGAGCATTTTGCCTCGTGTGACGGTCGATTCTGCAAGCGGTGCCTCTATGTGGCCGCTTTCAGGCTCCGGAGTACCATCAACGATGGCCAGGTAATATTTTTCAACATCCCGGGACATAAACTGTTCTGATAACATCCTGTGAGTCTCCGCATCTTTGGCGAGAAGTATGACACCGCTGGTAAATTTATCTAGCCTGTGTACCGGTATAAGGTCCGGATATCTGGATTTAAAGGCCGAGACCAGGTTGGGCAGGTCAGGATTGAATCTGTCAGGCACAGAAAGCATCCCTGCCGGTTTGTTTATCACCAATAAATATTCGTCCTCAAAAAGTATTTCGGGTTTAAATATTTTCACCTGTTTAAATTCTGAGGTCAGAAAATTTCTTTACTCCTTCAATAAAATATTTCCAAACAATAGAGCCCATATATCGTCCTTTGATATTAGGTCTGCCGATGTGTGATTTTACGATCCAGAGGTGTTCCTTGTTTTTACGCTCGAAAACAAGGGGAAGGTGGATGTAGTATGACATATGTGCCCTTATGACAGAGAGGGTAGATTTTGGTTTGCCTTCCAGTAAAAATTTAAGCCCTGCAATTCCGTCAAGGACCAGCTTGGCAGGTATGAGCCATAACAGCTTGGTGATATTTTCGTTTTTTGTGAGAAGGTAAAGGTTATTCCTGAAATTAAGAAAATCTTTGCGGGGATTATTGTAGTCTAGTGTACCTCCGCCGAGGTGATATACTTTACTTTTCGCAATACACTTTATGGCATAACCCGCATTGCGTGCTCTCCAGCAATAATCTATTTCTTCCTGGTGTGCAAAAAATCCATAGTCAAATCCTCCCAGGCTTTTAAACAATCTGGTTCTTGTGACCATGGTGGCTCCGCTGGCCCAGAAAATATCGGCATCTGTGTCGTATTGCCCTTCGTTTTTCTCAACAGACTGGAAAATACGACCCCGGCAAAAAGGATACCCGAGATAATCCAGGTGTCCGCCGGCTGCTCCTGCGTATTCAAAAAATGACTTGTTTTCGAGCGACAGAATGACGGGCTGTACCACTCCTATATTCTTGTCGGCATCCATAGCCTCTATGATGGGGTCGAGCCAGTTTTCTGTTACCTGTATGTCAGAATTGAGTATGGCCACATAGTCTGTTTCGACATCGACAAGACCTTTATTGTAACCATCGGCATACCCGTAATTTTTTGAAAGCTGGCAAATCTTTATTTCGGGATACCACTCCTGGAGAAATTCCGCTGAGAGGTCCTCTGAATTATTGTCGATAACAAGTACATCAAACCCGTATTTTTCACTGGAATACATAATTCTGGGCAGGTAAGCTTCCAGCATGTCCACTCCATTGTAATTGAGAATAGCGATGGTCACTCTGGGCTTTTGGACCTCATCCTGCTGCACCTCTTCCAGAGCCATCAGGGCATTTTTTTCG
The DNA here is from genome assembly GCA_029573365.1 of Bacteroidota bacterium. Lineage (GTDB taxonomy): Bacteria > Bacteroidota > Bacteroidia > Chitinophagales > Saprospiraceae > OLB9. Next base: position 10,664 of record JAKQGD010000224.1, read on the forward strand.
TCAATTCTAAGTTGTTCCTTAAGCTCATTCAGGTTTTCAAATTTGATGTCCTTGCGGAGAAAGCGTAGAATCTGGATGTTAAGAAACTTATCGTAAATGTCCTGGCTGAATTCAAAAATATTGATTTCAATATTGGTCTGGGTCTGATTGGATACAGTGGGTCTTTTTCCGATATACATCATACCCTCAAAGGTAGAGCCCTCCATTCCGATTTTGACGGCATACACTCCTTCCTGTGGAATCAGTTTTTGTTTTTCTGCAAGCTGAAGGTTTGCGGTAGGGTAGCCTAGTTTGGTGCCCATCTTGTCTCCGTGCACGACCTTTCCGGTCAAAAAATACGGGTAATTGAGAAACATATTGGCTTCCTCTATTTGCCCTGTGAGGAGAGCTTTGCGTATTTTGGTGCTGCTGACAGCGATGTCATCAACCTCGTGTTTGGGTATTTCTATGACTCTGAAATGACCCGTTTTTTCGTATTCTTTGAAAAGACTCAGATCACCGCCTCTGTTGAGCCCAAACTTATGATCGTACCCGATAACGACATACCGGGGTTTGAATAATTTTACAATGAAATTTTCAATATATTCTCTTGGCGAAAGCTGCGAAAATTCAAATGAGAATGGAACCACCACTACGTTCATGATTCCCGCCTGGCTTATAAGAGACAACTTTTCATCAAGCGTATTCAGCAGACTGAGGTTACTGTCACCTGTATCAATCACCATCCTGGGATGCGGGTAAAAAGTGATGACAACCGATTCACCCCCGATTTCCGTGGCCAGATTTCTGACTCTATGGAGGATCTTCATATGACCGGTGTGCACACCATCAAAAGAGCCGATGGTAATCACGGCATTACGAAAATCAGGCAAATCCTTGATGTCCCGAAAAATGTTCATCAGCTGCTACGCTAGTGCTTTATCAAAATTGGCACAAAAGTATGAAGTTTCGCACCTAATTTCAAGCCTGGTTAAACATTATGGTTATTTTAAGCTTTTATTGACAATATTGTCTTAAAAGTTATCATATGATTGATCATAATGCTGTCGTTGCAGCCCTAAGAAATGTGAGGGATCCAAAATCAGGTATGGATATCATTTCAGCCCGTATGGTGACAGATTTTAAAGTGGAAGGCAACAACATCACTTTTTCTGTCTTGCTCAATTCAAATGACCAGGAATTGAAATCAGCCCTTAATTTTGCTTGTCAGGAAGAAATCCAACGTATCTATCCTGATTCCAATGTTCATATCCATCTGAAAACAAAATCTGACGAGGGTGATGTAACCAATCAAAGCAGCCTGCCCCAGGTTAAAAATATCATAGCCGTAGCTTCGGGCAAAGGAGGTGTGGGCAAATCTACCGTTTCGGTAAATGTCGCAGTATCATTGGCGAAAGCCGGATATAAAGTCGGCCTGATAGATGCAGACCTTTACGGGCCTTCAATACCAACTATGATGGGCCTCCAGGGCCAAAGACCCAGAGTAGAATTGCTATACGGCAAGCACAAAATGATACCGCTCTATGCTTATGGTGTGCATGTGATATCTGTGGGCCTGATCATAGAGCCGGACCAGGCAGTCGTTTTAAGGGGTCCCCGACTGGGCGGCCTGCTCAGACAATTTATTACCGATACCCTCTGGCCTGAATTGGACTATCTGGTTATCGATCTCCCACCGGGAACAGGTGACGTCCAGTTGACACTCGTGCAGACAGTGCCGGTTACCGGTGCCATTATTGTAACGACACCCCAGGAGGTGGCCGTCATTGATGCAGTCAAGGCTATGAATATGTTTTTATTGCCTAATGTAAATGTACCGGTGCTTGGTGTGGTAGAAAATATGAGCTGGTTTACACCTGAGGAGTTACCAGAAAACAAATATTACCTGTTTGGCCGGGGTGGAGGAAAAAAACTGGCTGAAATGGCTGATGTATCATTACTAGGACAGATACCAATTATACAAAAAGTGCAGGAAAGCGGTGATGCCGGCACTCCTGCTGCAGCTCAGGAAGACGGTCTTGTTGCCGGATTTTTTGCCTCCATGGTGGACTCGCTCGTGAATAGTGTAGAAAACAGAAACCGCAATCTGGAACCCACGAGGGTAGTCAGAGTAGAACATTAAAGCCAGGAATTAATCATATAACTATTTTACTGAATTTGATTATATTTGCAGCATGATATCACCGGATTTTAACCAGACCCTATTCGAAAAAGTAGACCGTGCCCTTGATGAGATTAGGCCTCACCTGCTGGTGGATGGCGGAAATATCGAGCTTATTGATGTCACAACGGACAATTATGTCCGTATAAGGTGGACGGGGAACTGTGAGCATTGTTCTATGTCGGCAATGACCATGAAAGCGGGAGTAGAACAAGCCATCAGGTCAAGGATCCCTGAAATCCAAGGTGTGATTGCCATGAACGGACAATTTGCCACATGAAAAGGCAGGAGCTTGTCAGTCAGATAATGGGCAAGCAGACATGTCTTTGTGTGGGCCTGGATACTGACCCAGATCTGATCCCCGAAATATACCAAAAAGATGCAGATCCGGTCTTTGCATTTAACAAAGCAGTCATTGACGCCACAATAGAACACTGTGTGGCTTACAAAATGAATATTGCTTTTTACGAGTGTCAAGGTCCCCGGGGATGGATTTCTCTTGAAAAAACGCTGGAGTACATTCCAAAAACACATTTTACCATAGCAGACGCCAAAAGAGGAGATATAGGAAATACCTCACGGAAATACGCGGATACCTTTTTTAAATACCTAAATTTTGACGCAGTCACAGTTGCTCCATATATGGGCAGTGATTCAGTGATGCCTTTCCTGGATTATGCAGGTAAATGGGTAATAGTTTTGGGTCTCACCAGCAATCCCGGTAGTGCCGATTTCCAGTATTTCGAATCAAAGGACGGCAGAATGCTGTACGAAGAAGTTATCCTCAAAAATGTGGGGTGGGGCACAACTGAAAACCTAATGTTTGTCACCGGGGCCACTCATGCCGAAGAATTGTCGCATATCCGAACACTGGTACCGGACCATTTTCTGCTCGTTCCGGGTGTGGGTGCTCAGGGA
>JAKQGD010000242.1 GCA_029573365.1 Bacteroidota bacterium
TATTGACGTTGTTTTCAAATTTGAGTTCTGCCGCCTTTCCTCCGGTGATGTTTGAGGCGATGTAATTTCTTACGTCCTTAAATCCCGAAATGTCATGATAGTCGTCTATCTCCAGCTTGGCCGATACGGCAAATACCTTGGGGTCGTCTATTCCCTTTTTACGTGCATGCTCCACCACACCGTCATAATTTATCCTCAGGTCTGCGTCGGGGAGCAGATCCTTTTGCTGCAGTACAAAAATGATCTTTCTGTGCCATTCTGTATTGATGTAGTCAAAAAATTCCCACGAACTCTGCCTGTATGGGTTTTTGGCTTCAAATACGAAGACAATCAGATCCGAATACGGTATAAATCTCTCCGTGATCTCCTGATGGTGTTCCACGATGGTGTTTGTGCCCGGAGTGTCGACTATGGCTATTTCCTTGAGTATCTCTACCGGTTGGTGTATCTTTTTGAGGTAGGGATTGATGGTCTCGACTTTTTCTTCTTCGCCGTATACAATCTGTTGGATGGTATCAGTCATAGGCATGGGAGCCACCTTGCACACTTCTTTGTCGGTGTCTAGCAGAGCATTGATAAAACTGCTTTTTCCGGCTTTTACCTCTCCTACAATGACAAAGGTAAATGGGGCATCGAGGTGGTTTCTGAGCTCCATGAGGGTAACTTCGAGCTTGTCGTGGCCCACTTCCCTGGTGACATCCAACAGCTTGTCAGCAGATAGTGCCAGCCTGCCCAGTTTTTGTGTCATTTCAGCATTAAAATGATGCATTTGCGTCCTTTTTTAAGATGGTGGTATCTTGTATATTTATCTGTTTCAGTACAGAGGCAGCCTCAGGTCCGGTGCAGAACAACAGGTCCAGAATACTCAGATTGGGAGTAAAATTAAAATTTTCCTGCCAAACCTGCACATATTTGATTTCCGAAGCTCTGCCTTCCCAGTTCACTGACCTCATGTCCAGAGTATCTGTGTATGTACTGATATAACTTTCAGATTTTATGACGTTGGTTTGTGGGTGAAGTAGCGATTTTAACCATAAAAAAGCCTCCGTGTTCAGATCGTACAAAAAAGTGTGCCTTGCGGCCAATATCATTTTTACCTTGTCGTAATAGTGCTCAAAGTAGGGGCTTCTGCCGTAAGCCGCCCTTATGCTGTTTAGATGTTTTGAGGCCCACGGTTCGTCATAGGATATTTTTACGTCTGTGATCTTCATACGGTTGTTTTTTCCCTTTTGCAGGGGAATGCTCAGGGTGTCGATGCCGTGAGTAGTAAGTATCTGATACCTGTTGCGGTATGATCTTTTTTGATAGTTTTCGTGCTCCTCTATAATGATGGTTTTAGCCCTTGCATACATGCTATACATAAAAACGGGGCCGAAAATCTGAGATTCCTGGATGATGGCATTCACGCTGCAAAATTACCTCATTTCATGACCAATCGGCCATCAGGCACCGTTTATTTTTCCCAATCACATCATCAGTCACCAGGCTTTTACTCCAGACCATATCTCATATCAATTGGCTCGCTTTACATCCACACTCATTGTAAAAATAATTATGAAAAAATACCTGTGGATCCATTCTATGCGGTATATTGGCTACAAATACACAGCATATGTCAAGGTTACTGTTTTGTATGTTGCCGGCTTTTCTTTTTTTGTGTCCGGCTTCAGGCCAGAAAGACATTAAAAAATGGGAAAAACAAGCCTCAAAAGTTACCATCATCAGAGATAAGTGGGGCGTCCCTCATATTTATGGCAAGACCGATGCCGATGCAGTTTTTGGCCTTTTGTACGCCCAGTGCGAAGACGATTTTAACAGAGTAGAAATGAATTACATAGAAAAACTGGGACGCATGTCCGAGGTCAGAGGAGAGCCCAAACTCTATGACGACCTCCTGATAAAGATGATCATCAGCGAGGAAGATGCCATAAGAGATTACAAGGCGGCTCCTGCCTGGCTCAAAAAGCTTTGCGACGCCTTTGCTGATGGCATTAATTACTACCTCGCCACACACCCTGATGTCCGACCGGTCCTGCTTACGCATTTTGAACCCTGGTACCCTTTTTTATGGACCGACGGCAGCATAGGAGCCATCAATACAGCAGAAATGTCACCCGGTGATCTTAAAAATTTTTATGGCAAAGGAGGCTCTTTTTCATCGGCAGCGACACCCGGCGAGGAAATATTGACTGGGTCCAATGGCTTTGCTTTTGCCCCTTCCAACACCAGGTCAGGCAAGGCAATTTTGTACATCAATCCGCATGTGACATTTTACTTCCGTCCTGAGGTGCATATGGTCAGCGAGGAGGGCCTCAACGCCTACGGAGCCGTCACCTGGGGCCAGTTTTTTATTTACCAGGGCTTTAACGAACAATGTGGTTGGATGCACACCAGCAGCGACGTCGATGCCGCCGATACCTACTTCGAAAAAGTCAGAAAAGAAGGAGACAAATGGTCGTATTTCCACGATGGCAAATGGAAGCCTGTGACCACCCGCAAAATCAGCATCAGGGTTGGTAAGGGGGCTGGTGCCACCACTAAGGTCATCACAGCATTCTATACCCACCATGGCCCCGTCATGGGCAAACAAGACGAACAGTGGATTACCCTCCGTGCCGACAACAGGCTACCCGAAGGACTCCGGCAATGCTGGCTCCGCACACGTGCCCGCAATATCGAAGAGTTTAAAAAGACGCTCGACCTCAGGGGCAACATCAGCAACAACACCGTCTATGCTGATGCACAAGGCAATATAGCCTACTGGCATGGCAACAGGATACCCCGCAGAGACCCCGCTTATGACTGGTCCCGGCCCGTCGATGGTACCACCACAGCTACAGAGTGGCAGGGATACCACGACATAAGCGAGATCGTCCAAAAAATAAATCCTCCTGCCGGCTGGTTGCAAAACTGCAATTCCACACCTTTTACAGTGGCAGGTAGCGACAGTCCCGACAAAAAGGCTTATCCTTTTTATATGGCACCCGATGGCGAAAACTTCAGGGGCCTCAATGCAGTCAGGGTTTTGTCCGAAGGCAGAAGCTACGACCTAGACAAGGTAATAAAGGCAGGCTATGACACGAGGGCTGCCGCATTTGAAGTGCTGGTCCCGGCCCTGATCAAAGCGTACGACACCGCACCGGTACAGGACAAAGGACCGTGGGCACAGCTTGCAGAGCCATTGGCCTTGCTCCGGGACTGGGATTTTCGTGTGGGGGAGCAGTCGGTGGCTACCACCCTGGCTGTCGAGTGGGGCCAGAAACTGCAGCCGCTCATACTCATGGAAGCCAGAAAATCTACCACCGTCCCAGACCAGGTAGAAAGTTATACCAGGTTTGTAGCTACAGCACAGCCAGCCATACTTCTTAACCAGATGCTCGCCACCGTTACCGACCTAAAAAGACTGTACGGCAGATGGGATGTCCCCTGGGGCGAGATCAACCGGTTCCAGCGGTTTAGCCCTGACATAGAGCAGTCATTTGACGACAGATTGCCGAGTCTGCCCGTAGGTTTTGTGTCATCTGCATGGGGCATGCTTCCCTCCTACACGAGCAAAACATTTGCCGGAACTATAAAAAGATATGGAATCAATGGCAACAGCTTTGTATGTGCCGTGGAGTTTGGCGACAAAATCGTAGCCAGGTCACTGCTGGCCGGAGGCAACAGTGGCCATACAGACTCGCCTCATTTTTTTGACCAGGGCGGGATGTACGCCAGAGGAGAGTTTAAAGACGTACTCTTTTACAGGGAAGATGTCGAGCGACACGCAGAAAAGAAATACAAACCCGGCAGATAAATATTTTACTTTTTTGGGAGTGCCCCCGTCCCTTGTGGGCCGTGGTCGGGCTATCCGCTGTATCCCGATACACATCGGGATGCCGCTCCTATCCCTCACTCATTAAGAGGTACCTATAAGATGGCTTACAGGCATTTAATGGGCATCCAAATTTATTTGGATGAAATCACTAAATCGGCACCCTGAGAGTACAGGGACTGCTAAGCCGATCCTGATAATAAGATTACAGTGAAAACTTGCAAAAACCGAGACTGTGATATAAATTTGTTGTGGATATAAACACGTTACTGGTCATAAGAATTAAAAAATGAGCGAGAAAAACAAAAATAGAACAACTAATAAATGGTTAGTTTCTCGAATGAAAACCTCAGGAAGTAAAAGGGAAAGAGTCGGGTCATTTGATTATTCCGATACTCGAAACTCTAAATCAAAAAACAAGGTTGAGGATTTACCCACTCATGAGTCGATGTACAAGAATTTTCAATTTTATAATGGTAAAATTAATACCGATTTACTAAAACGATTCTTAAGAACTCGAATAGGACAAAACTGGGATAATGTTTACTCAGAAATAATTGAAAGAATACCAACCAAATTACAGGATTATAAATATTGTGTTTATTGGTATGTAGCCGATAAGGTAGAAATTCGTGAAGGTCAGATATGGAATTTAAAAGACAATGCATTTATACCAACTAACAATGATGAATTATATTCACATTGGTCAAAGAATTTCAGGTACATGGAGTTTTATGTTGATCCTGAATCAAATGAACTTGTAAAGATTAATGACTTTGAGTCAAGAAAAGTTACCAAGAATATGAACATGGATGAATTAAGGAAATATAGGGAGAATGAAAAAAAGGAAAAATTGAAGCATCGGCAATCTAAAAAGACAACAGAAGAGGAAATTAATAGGCTAAAAGAAGAATTAAAAAACCAAAGGGATACGACCAGTAACAATGGCTAAAACGTTCATAGCCAGCAAAAGCTGGCTACGCCGTTTAGCCGAGACCGTCAGACTGTTCAAAAACTCTAAAAATACT
>JAKQGD010000128.1 GCA_029573365.1 Bacteroidota bacterium
TAATGGCCCATTATGTGTGAAGATTCTGTAGGCAGACCCTCGAGTCCGTTGGCAAGGCTGAGAAATTCGTCCATGGTTTTGACCGAATTTCGATAATCACCTTTGTCATGGAGCAACCAGCCTTTCCAGTATTTGGCTCTGGCCGAGAGCACCCTGTCGCTGCCGAGTCTGGTGGACTGGTCGAGATGAGAAATGGCTTCCTCTTTGTTGTTGTTGCGTATGGAAAGCAATGCAAGGTTGAGTCCGGCCTTTTGGTGTGTAAGTTTGAGCTTGTCATTGGGGTTTTTCATGCCTTCGATGGTATTCATGGCAAAGGCGTAGTCTGAGGTGGCGGCCAGTAAATCATTAAGGATGACCAGTGACTCAGCATGATATTTTGACGAGGCATCTGTCCTGAGCAGAGTAGAGATGGCTTCTCTGTCGTAGCCTGACTCTGCTGAGAGTTTGGCGTAATTAAACATCGCTTCATCCCTGATGACAGGAAGCCAGTCCATCTGTGACACCTTGCGGAATGCGGTCCTTGCCGAAACCTTGTCACCTGTTTTGTAATAACAGTCAGCCAGATAGTAATTGACCTGTTGTCCGAGCTTGTTGTCCAGTAGGTTGAGCTCCAGAAAGTTGCGGATAGCTGACGGATATTTTTTAAGCTGGTATTGCGTAAAGCCGAGCTGGAAAAATTCTTCTACGGTTAGTTTTGCGGTTTTGCTTTCGTAGTATTCCAGGTGTGGCAGGGCCTTTTCATATTCATTCAGTGCAAAATAAGCCTGGCCGATGATTTGCCTGATTTCCGTCCTGTTACGCAGATCGGTGTCTTTGAGTGACTCTTCGCCTGAAGATATCACCTTGGGGTATTGCTTCTGTGCCAGGTAGATCTGCGTGAGGTAGTAGGGCACAAACGACTTGTACTGATCAGAATAGCGTACTTTTTCGAAGGCGTTTACTGCCCCGGCATACGATCCCATGAAATAATCACACAGACCGTAATAATAATTTGACGGATGGTAGTAATCGTTTTTAATATCTCTGGTCTTGTCAAATTCGTTTTTAGCTTCCTTAAAGCCTTTGGTTACAAAATGTGCATACCCTTTTTTAAAGGCGGCTTCTGACCGGTCATATTCCGGCAGGTCGTCAGTATTGACCATGCTGTAATAGGTGATGGCTTTATCATATGCCCGTTGGTTGTAATAATAACTTCCGAGTTCCAGGATTGCAGGGGTACTTGATGGGTCGGGGTAGTGGGCTGCAATGAAGCGAATAAGGTCGTTTTCTCCTGAGGTAAGCCCAAGCCTGAGATTGGATATCGCCATGATGGATCCTGCTTCATGAGTATAGGTTTCGCTTCTGTTTTCTATTGCCATCCATGGCTGTGTCAGAAAAGTACCCATGGTGTGGCTCGCGGGCCGTATAAGTTGTGGTCAAAAAAGGCGGTCCCTGCCATGTGGTTTGTATATGGTCCGGTCTGCAGACTATTGGACTGGCTATGCAGGATAGTACCTGACAGTATGAGGATAAAATTAAACAGCAAACTTTTACCTGGCATGCTCTTATGGTTTGGATTATAAAACGCAAAATTAATTAATTTAATCTATAAATAGCTTGTTTTTGTGATAAGTATAAATTATATTATTGTATTATACGATTGCCTTGACGGCGAAAGCAACTGCGTTTTCATGTGCCGTTGATGATTTTGACTGATGGGGCCGGGAGACTTGCCGGGACTTTTTTTATTTTTTTTGTCAATGAATTTTGCAAATGGCAAAATTTCTTCTATCTTTGCAGTCCGTTACAAAAAGAGACTTTTTAGTAACTGGTTTGAAATCGCGGGGTGGAGCAGTTGGTAGCTCGTCGGGCTCATAACCCGAAGGCCGGAGGTTCGAGTCCTTCCCCCGCTACTGGAACAAAGGCAGCTGATATATTTTCAGTTGCCTTTTATGTTTTCCATAGATTTGGATTTGAATGTGCAAGATCAAGGCACGCCATGTGCTGTGCAATTTCATTTCCTCTAGACCATAAGCAGCTAAAAGATATTCACATATTTGCAAAAACCAAGGCTATGATATAAATTTGTTCTGGGTTATAAATAAGTGCGATAAAACTAAAAAGTAAAAAAAATGAAACAAATAATAAATACTTATCTGTTTTTAATATTGCCCATTTTAGGCTTGGCACAAGGCAAAGAACAGGTTTGGGATCAGCAGATAGGCAATATCTACTTACGGGGCTAAAAACAACTCAAGCCGATTTTCTCAAAGAAGTTGAGAACTTAACTAATGAGCAAGTACATTTTAAGCCTGATACCAATGAATGGTCAGTTGCAGAAGTAATGGAACATCTGGGCATTTATGAAGAGCTCCTTTATTGGGACTTGTTAAATAACCAATATACGGATGAACGACCTGACCTGGTTGATTCAGTGAAAGGAATAGACAGCATTATGATAGCCTATTCAGCAGACCCTAACAAGGGTCAGGCTCCATTTGTCGCACAGCCAATAGGGCGGTTTAAAGAGAAAAAAGACCTTATTAATTTCTTTACACGTTTTCGTAAAGAAGTAATAACATTAGTCCAAGACACAAAGGCTGATTTTAGGCTACACTTCATATTTAGACCCGCCGATTGGGGTGTTTGGCATATTCGAGACCTACATCAATATACGTTGCTTTGGATTGCACATACAGAAAGACACTTAAATCAGATAAAACGAATAAAATCAAATCCACATTTTCCAAAATAAAAAAGTAATGGATAATTCATCGAACAAAGCATGGTCGTACATGGCGGCGAAAGCCCACCCGCAAAAGCCAACGCTCGCCGCCACGTCGCCCATGCAAACCGTCCAATGCTAGGATGACCGTAATAAACAAACAAACCGATAGAAAAAAGTAACAGTAGTGTGAATGGTTATTAATGATGGATCGAAACAGCTATAAAACTTGGCAGGGAAGTTCCTAAACCAAAAGGTAAACTTATGTACGCTTAAAGAATCACGTAGCCATAACACAGGCTACCACAGACATCTCACCCTCTCGGGATGGCCGTCGGGTACGGCCAGACCTTGTAAGCCATTTTTA
>JAKQGD010000270.1 GCA_029573365.1 Bacteroidota bacterium
CAAAGATATGGCACTATTTTTGGATTAAGTATGGTCAGAATTGACGTATTCAAGTCAAAAATGAATGATTATAGGTAAGAAATGAGGTTTTCTTATTACATAACTTAGAAAAATAAACACTATGACACACGCAGGACAAAAAATCAAGATGCTACGGGATAGCAAATCATGGTCACGTGAACAGTTGGCTGGAAAGGTGGGCATATCTGTAGAAACCATCGCACGTACCGAGTAAGGAAAACGCAATCTAACCATCGATGAAATAGAATTATTTAGTGAGATTTTTAATGTAGAGCCATCATTCTTCTTTGGCAGTCACAACCTGGGGCATACTAAAACGTCAGATGCAAAGGGACAAACACAGATGCAGGCTGTTGACCCTATAATTATATCCAGTATGACACAAGCACTGGACAAACTCACTGATTTTCTGCAAAATAGATTGGGAACAAAATAGGGTTGCTTAAAATTGATTAATATCACATAAATACTTTATATCTTTGTCTTAATCAAATACCACCTTGTCATGGAAGAAAAGATATCAATTACACTGCCTATCAAGGATAAACCTGTTTTCGAGCGACGGATCTTCTGGGATGTGGATTTCGATAAGATAGATTATGACCTCAGGGCAGCTTTTGTCATAGAGCGTGTCTTCGAACGAGGTGATGTACAGGACATACGCAACTGTCGGCGGTATTATGGAGATGATAAGGTCAGGGAGGTACTTCTCAATGCTAAATTTTTACCTTTGACAAGGATTTATCTGGCAAGTGCTGTAATTGACCGCCCTATAGAAGATTTCAGATGCTACACTTTGAGACAGTTGAACCCGGAACTTTATCCGTACTAAAAACTTTGATGGCCATGCCTGAACTGCAGGACTTCAGTCTTGTGGGTGGCACTGCTTTGTCTTTGATGTATGGGCACAGGAAGTCAATAGATTTGGATTTATTTGTCAATTCAAAATTTGATAACTCAGTTTTGGCTCAAGCCTTGATTTTACGGTTTGGCGATAAGTTTATAATGGAGAATAAACCGGCTTTTTTCGGAATTTTCTGTTATATAGATTCCGTGAAGGTTGACATTGTGAGATTTCCACATGCCACCATCAGACCATTAATGTTATATGAGGGTATACGATTGTATTCGCCGGAAGATATCATAGCCATGAAAGTTCAGGCTATACTGCAGCGAGCCAAAAAGAAAGATTTCTGGGATGTGGCAGAGCTGCTGGAGCATTTTACGGTCAAGGATTTTATAGACCTTCATAAACAGAAGTACAGTACTCAAAATTTGTACATAACTGTGCCTCAGGCGATAACCTATTTTGATGATGCTGAAAATGATGATGACCCTGTCAGTCTCAAAGGCCAGACATGGGCATCAGTCAAAAAAGCCATCAGTCACAAAGTGAGTAAATACCTCAAATAGACTTTTTATGACCGATATATTTACTCCATTCATTTTTAGCAGGGCTGGATTAACGGCAAAAAACCGTATCACCCTGGCTCCCATGACCAATGGTCAGAGCCATGCGGACGGCACTTTGGGTGACGACGAATACACCTGGCTGATGCGTAGGGCCCGCGAAGGTTTTGGAGTGATCATCACGTGTGCAGCACATGTCTCGCAGGATGGCCAGGGCTGGGTGGGCGAACTGGGCATCTTCAGCGACAAGCACATCGAAGGGCTGAAAAGACTGGCTGACGGCCTTAGAAGTCAGGGAGCTTTATCTATTATTCAACTGTTCCACGGAGGGGCAAGGGCTCCGGGGCACCTGATTGGCGGGCAGCCATGGAGTGCTTCTGCTCATACATACACTACAGGCAGCAAACATATAGATGTGCGAGCGGCAACGGAGCAAGATATCCATAGAGTGACCGACGATTTTATAAAGGCAGCAGTACGTGCTAAGACTGCCGGTTTTGACGGCGTGGAGCTCCATGGGGCACACGGCTATCTCATCCATCAATTCCTCAGTTCCGCTACCAATACCCGGACAGATGGCTGGGGTGGAGATGCTGGCAACAGGAGCCGCTTCCTTATGGATATCCTGTCATGCATCCGCCAGGCGGTGGGTGATGGTCTGGTGGTGGGTGTGAGGATTTCGCCTGAGGACAAATACACTTTCCAGGGCATAGACTTTGACGACAGCGTTTCACTAGCAGGGCGGCTAGCTGCTGCAGGTGCAGATTATATCCACCTTTCGCCTTGGAATGCCCTTAAAACGCCTGACAAATATCCTGATGCCGGCAAGACACTTATCAGGTGGTTTCGTGACGCCGTACCTGCCGACGTACCTCTGATGGTGGCAGGAGACATCTGGAGCCGGCAGGAGGCAGAACGTTGTCTGGAGCTTGGAGCAGATTTTGTAGCTTTGGGCAGGGCCGCCATAGGCATACCGGACTGGCCTACTCGTATAAAAGATCAGGCTTATTCGCCCATAAAACCACCATATACACCCGAGCATCTGCGGGCCTGTGACCTCAGCGAAGCCTTTGTCGATTACATGAGGAGGTGGCAGGGTTTTGTAGAACAACCCGCCTGACATGGCACGTGGAGGAGTTTAATTTAACGGCGGTTCGATGATTAAATATAACTAGTTGGTAGTCTTGAATTATCCGTCGAAAGCACGTTATTTTAGCTTGCTGTTTTGATAGGCTTTCACTGCTGATTTGGTGGTTAGCCAAACCTTACCTTCCTTGTATGCGTCTATACGCCCACGACGTGCCAGCAGGCTCAGGTATTCCTGTCCGTAAGGGATGTCCGGTTCATTGGCCAGGTCTGTGGTAGATATATAATCTTCGTACTCTCCTCCGGCCGAATTGAGGTAGATGTTGAGCGACCGCTCCGCTCCCTGATACATCATAAGCAGCAGACCGGAATAATCACCTTTGTTGGCACTGTTGAGGGCATGGAAATACTTCTTGCGGTCCTGGGTCAGGATGATGACAGGAGGATACCCCGCCCTCATGAGCAGGAGGTTCATGGCGAGCCTTACCGTGCGTCCATTGCCGTCATTAAACGGATGTATCCAAACAAACCTGTGGTGAAACATAGTGGCCAGTGTGACAGGATCAAAATGGCTTTGATGACTGCTTATGTACTCCAACAGTTCGTCCAGCAGGTCTGGCACCAGACGTGCATTGGGAGGAGTGAAGTTGGCACCTGTGATTTTCACCATACCGGGCCTCAGTCTTCCTGCATAATCATCCATGATATTGGCCATGACCTGACTGTGTATATTAAGGATGTCGGAACTTTCCAGTTTGTTTGTTTTAACCACGAGGGTCTCGAGCCACTCAATACATTTGCGGTGGTTGATGATTTCAAAGTGTTCTCTTAAAGTCTTGCCGCCTATGGTTATACCCTGTTCGAGCACCAGCCTGGTCTCGACAAGTGTAAGGGTGTTGCCTTCGATAGAGTTTGAATGATACGTCCACTCCACCTCGAAATCCTCTCCGAGCCGGGCAAGAATACCTGCGAACAAAGGTCTCTTTTGGTCCAGAAGGTTTTTTTTATAAAGTACCCGATCCCTGACCACATTTATCTCGTACGTGTATGTTATAGTAGGACTAAACACCAATCATATTTTATCGGATACAAAGATAATGCTATTAACCGATATAATTATATTAATCCTTCTATTTATCTTCGACACTTAGATCATAAGCACACCAACAGGCTGAATAAACTTCTTATTCAATCAAAGAAATTTCAATTGACCATTTAATATGTCAATCAGAAGAACAGCACCTTTGATGTAGAGCCTTAAAAAACTAGATTAGGAGCATTGTCTTACCTCAGCAGGGTAGCATGACCCTTTAGGGTTTGTTTTTTGCCGAGAGGGTCGATATATTCTACCAGATATCCGTAGACACCGGGAGGAGCAGTGGCCCCTGTATTGTCCCTGGAGCCATTCCATCCCGAGGTATAATCATCGGTTTCAAAGACCCTTTCGCCCCAGCGGTTCCACACAGAAAAACTGTATGATTTTACTCCCTCGATGTAACCTACAGGCAGGAGTAAATCATTAAGGCCGTCGTTGTTGGGCGTGAAGGCGTTTGGCATGTAAAATCTGATCAGCGGGTATATCGGTATGATGGCCTCTGCCGTGTCAGTACAACCAGATGGGTGGAGGACTACCTGCTGTATTTTATAAGTGCCGGTGTCCCGGAATGTGTAACTTGGATTTTGCATAAGGGATATGCCAAGACTGTCAAAGGCCCAAAGGTAAGACACAGCATCCTTGGAGGCATCTACAAACTGAACCGTATTGTTGAGCAGGTTGGGTTGTTCGGGTGTGAAAGTGAATCCTGCTTCCGGACTGGGCACAATTTTAATAAGGTTGGGCCAGGTCTTGGTGGTTTCGCAGCCTATGGGTGATATCAGCTTCAGCTGAATGGTGTACGTTCCGATTTCAGTAAAGACATTAGTCGGACTGAAGACTTCGCTGGTATTTCCGTCACCAAACTGCCACTCGAACTTATAAGTGTCGTCGACCGGAAAGCTGAGGTTGTCAAACTTTATGGTCGCAGGCTGACAGCCTGTAAAGGTATTGGGTTCGATGATGATGAGTGCCGGTACGGGAAAGTATTCTACGGTGCGTATGAGGGTGTCTCTGCACTTGTTGACGTCTTCGGCGATAAGCCGTACTGATTTGGCTCCCGGTTTGTCGAATTCGAACACTGGGTTTTGTTGTTGGGAATTTCCTTCTGAATCAAATTTCCACAACCATTTCTGAACAGGCCCGGCACCGCTGGCAGACATATCTTTGAAGGTGACGGGACCCGCAGTGCAGGTATCATAAGTAAACGAAAAGTCGGTATTGATGGAAGGAAATACGTTTACTGTAATGGTGGCAGTATCGGAGCATTCTGCCAGCCCGGGCAGGTCTTTATTGAGGATCATGGTTCCGGTATAGGTGCCCAGGCCCGGGAAATTGACGCTGACATTTCGGGTATTGTAGGTCTGTTTTACGCCTTTGATGTCAAATTCCCAATAATAATTCTGGATGTATCTGACGTCGGTACTTAGATTGACAAAATCCAGCGAAAAATTGCCGCAGGTGTTGACAGTATATTCTGTGCCGTCTTTTAAAGACGCCTGCAGGTCGGCCTGTACTGCCACTTCGCAGGTGGTCACATTAAACTGGAAGTCACGTTTTAGCGTACCTATAAGTTTTCCGTTGCGGTATTCTTTGACACATACACCCACTACAAACTGTCCGAGGGTGGACGGAGAGCCTTCTATGACCCCTGTGACACGGTTTATGGTGACGAGAGGATTGCCTCCCATAGGTTTGTCAAATGTGTAGGTAGGTGAGCGGAAAGTGACCTCGTCAAAAGGTGGAGGACAATTGCGGGAATCAGGTGTCACACCCGTACATGATGTGGGACTGCCGGGAGTGGTAGCACCGTCTGTTCCCCCCGCCGTCAAAGGTGCACAAAACTCATACACAAGGCTGTCACCATCCATGTCTATCGCAGAGTGGTCAAAATTGATAGGTCGGTTAACACAGATGACCACGGGAGGGAAATCCTTGAATACAGGGCTGTTGTTGCATGATTTCTGTGCATCAGGGGTGATTTCGGTAGTAAACGCAGCTCCTGTATCTCCGGGGCCCACCAGGTTAAGGATGGTAGTGTTTCTGCAGCACCGCTGGAATGAAATGAGGTAGCTCTGTTGGATGATGGACAGAGTCACGTTAAATACGTATTTACCGCTTTGCACTCCTACATTGACAGGTACCAGGATGCAGGGATTGTTGGTCACAATGTCTATTTCGCGTATGTCCCTGACTCTTACCCCTGATATGGTGCTCACCCACGACCAGTTAGATCCTGAACCCCGGTACACACCAAAGTTGGCAGGGTCATCAAACTGGGCACCATTGCTTTTACTGTCTCGGTACATGGTAAACGTAATTTCATAGGTGACCTGCTTGGCTACGGTATCTATGGCAATACACTTATATACAACGTCGCCACCTATGATATGCAAGGCAGAGGCCTTAAACCCAAATGTCACTAAAAACAAAAGGCTCAGGGAAATATTCCTCAGATTTTTGTACATTTTCATTTCTTTGCTGACCATTTTAAACAATAGATGTCCTCAGTAAGTTCGAAACATTTGCCTCATTCCAAAGATAACTTTTATCATCATGTCATCTGATAGAGTTAAAACTGTATCTTGTCGTAAAATTAACTAAACATAGCTATTTTTATTGTATTTTGTTGTTTTAATATCCGATTATTGCAACCCGCACGACAATATTTACAGGTTGTGGGCAGGATCATGGCAGGTGTATAATTTACCCAATGGCAAAAAATAAGGTAGATATCAACAAGGTGGTCAACAGGCTGATACTATTTATTGGCTTTGGGGTACTGGCTCATATTGTGTTTGTGCTATCTACGACAGAAAAAGCAATGCTGACACATCTGTCCAGGCTCAGCCTTTGGCATATCGCCGGTATCATCATCCTTATGACACTGCCGTGGATGGGATATGCTTTCAGGATCAGAATGTGGTCACTCCTTCTGGGCGAAAATATCACTTTCCGTGAGGCCCTAAGAGTGGTGATAACAACGGATCTGGCTTCGGCACTGAGTCCAACTGCTGTGGGCGGCGGACCTGTGAAGCTGGCCTTGCTGGTTAAAAGAGGATACAAAGCCGGCAATGCAGGGTTTATCCTGACCTATGGTATCATCGAGGATATTGTATTTTATACCACAGGAATTCTACTGGCCCTGGTTTTTTCGAGGGGATTGCTGCAAAGCATGATCGGAGGCCTTGGCTCCTGGTTATATACCCACACCACATGGGTGGCAGGAATTGTCTCTGTTGTGGTTGTGCTGTATCTCGTTTTCAAAATCAGGGGCTTAAGTATAACCTCACGGTTTATGATGCTGCTACCTGAACACTTGCGTGAAAGGGTATTTCAGATACGAGCCAATGCTGCTACAAGCATTGCTGACATCAGATCAAATTTTGGCCTGGC
The DNA here is from genome assembly GCA_029573365.1 of Bacteroidota bacterium. Lineage (GTDB taxonomy): Bacteria > Bacteroidota > Bacteroidia > Chitinophagales > Saprospiraceae > OLB9. Next base: position 7,007 of record JAKQGD010000270.1, read on the forward strand.
ATTCCGGTATGGCAGATGGCAGGTCGTCATGAGCATCGTCATTCTTTTCCTGCAGTGGGCGGCTAAGTTTTCTGTCCTTGCCGTCTTGTTGTGGGCATTTGGTGTCGATTTTGATGCCATTCAGATTTATATCAGACAGTGGGTAGTGTATGTGACTATGCTACTCATACCTACACCCGGTGCATCGGGAGGGGCGGAGGCCTCTTTTCTGCTTATATTCGGCAAGAGCATACCCCACAAAATTTCATTCCTGGTGGTGTCGTTGTGGAGGTTGTTTACCTATTATTTTATCCTGGTATCGGCAGTGCTCATATACAGTGGTCTCAGCCTTGCCAGGGGAGGCAGGGAGGAAATAGAGATAGAATCTGAGCAATCATAATAATTTACTTTTATGGGCTCAAAAGCTTTTTTCCTGTGGCCAGCATATTTATCGCTTCTGCCATTCTTTCGACTTGCTGGTCAGAGGTTTTGGCTGCGGAAATCCATTCTGTAACTTGGTTTTTTTCGTTTTCCGTAAGGGTATTAAAAAATGCATTGGCACGGGGCTCGTCCCTGAGGCACTCCAGAAACTCATCAATCACTTCACCTGCTGGATTTTCTCTGAATAAAATGACTCTTACCGTGTCTCCGGCTGATTTTTTTATGACTTTTCTTATGGCGGCATTGACTGAGAGGAACAACATGCCATTGCCCATAGGCATAAGATGGAAATTCCTGATTTCGTAATCATCTACGGTGCCGCAAACCCTAATCCAGCCAAAGGGAGCATTTTTGTCAGGTGTAACTTCAGGCAAAGCTGCGTAGGTCCATCCTCCCTTGCCTGGAAATTTTTCTAGGAGGTATGTGCCATCAGCAATTATTTTTTCGTTCACTTTTTATATTTATCGTTAAGACCTTGTCTTTTGTTGATTTGTTCCAGTACTTTTTCTACTCGTCTTTGTCTGGTATCTTCCTTTTTAGCCTCTGCTACATATTCTGCGTATTCCCTACGGTGAGATGGCGAAAAACTGTTCCATATTTCTAGCATAACAGGATGGGCTTGGAGGGCTTTGTCCAGCTCAGCGGGTGTTTCAAAGGAAGAGGACTTTGCGGTAGGTTTAATCACTTGTCCGTTTTTAAAATTTTCGATCGATTCGAATATATACTCTGTAATAGGTGCCTTTTTTATTTCGTCAGCAGACGAAAACCTCCATTGTCTCATAGCTTTGGTGACGCCATCCTGAGCATTCATCAGAAAACCTGCCTTGTCTTCAAGTAGTCCTCCCTGGAAAAACCACAGTCCGGCGTATCCTTTAAATGCCGCCAGGCCCACGACATTTTTACCTCTGTACATATAGCAAGGCCCGCCCCATTTGATGCCTTCGTCAAGCCCTGTTGAGAGGGCTATTTCCCGCAGCATTGATACTTCGTGCTTCCAGGTGGTGAGGCTTTCCATGTATTCGTCTACGGTTTTATATGATTGCATGGATGTGGTTTTTAATGTATCTTATTTCCTGAGTTCTGTATAAAACAAGGTAAGGAACATAGCGGGTATGGCTGCCCGGAACAAATGGTTCCAGTCTCCGGTATAAATAAAAAGACCTGTAAGCACTATTACGGCTGCTGCCGCCACAATAAAGCCTGCACGTACGATGCCTGTCCTGCGTGGTGCGGCACCGGTAATTCTGGTCCTGAGTGCCGAGATGAGGGTAAGGATAAGTACCATGGCCAGCCCTGCCGAAAAAATATATTTAAGGATCATGAGGTAAAATCACCTTTGCGTAACCAGAGGTCCCTTTGGGGGAATGGTATCTCTATCTTGTGGTCCCTAAATAGTCTGTCTACTTCAAAACGCACATTACTTTTTACGTCTTCTGCAGTCATAACCTGTGATGAGAAGAAATAGAGTGATAAAAGCAAACCGTGGTCGCCAAAGTCATTTAGCCTGACAAATGGGGCAGGCTGGGTAAGGGCATCAGGCACTTTGCCCAGGGATTGCAGGAGGAGGTTTCTGGCCAGGTCGAGGTCCGTACCGTAAGCTACGGCAACATCGATCTGAAATCTTACAATATTGTCATAGTGTGTCCAATTAACTACCGACTGATTTACCAGCTTGCTGTTGGGTACGAGCATGGATACACTGTTTCGTGTTTCTATTCGGGAAGCCCGCAGTCCTATTTTAAGTAGTCGTCCTACCTGCCCGTCTATCTCCAGTACGTCACCCACCATGACCGATCTTTCAAACAAAAGTACCAGTCCCGAAAAAAAATCATTGAATGTCTGTTGCAAGCCCAGCCCTACACCTACCAGCAAAGCTGCCGCACCTCCATAGACGATGCTCATGTCGGACAAAAACCTGTCAAGGATAAAAAGTATGGCAATGACATATATGACATAGCTGACCAGCTGGTTGATGGCATATTGTATGCCCTCATCCATGTCGTTGGTCCTGTACATACGATACAGAGAAACTTGTGTGATAAACCACACTACGACCCTGGCTATCAGGAAAATCATGGCAGCTATGATGATGTCGGAGATGTATACTGTATAAAGCTCCTGTTTTATCTCCCGCTGGAAGAGTACGGCATCGAGTCCGAGTCGTTTGAGAAATTCCTGTAGAAGGTAGAGATACACTATATACCTGACCAGCCTGGTAGCCTTTATATGCGTCTGTCGTTCCTGGTTAAATGTTCTTTTGACCGGTATTTCACGCTTGTTGTATCGGTTGCGGATAACCAGGTGACTTATGACCCAATCCAGCAAAAGAGCTGCTGAAAACAGACTGAATACTTCAGCAATGTGATTTAGTGTGATGGTATAGCCGTTGAGCCTGAGCACCGCAAAGTCCAGGTTAAGTACCCTCAGCATGAGCAACATGCCAACAAACACCAGAGTCAGAGCAAGGTAGATTTTGTAACTGCTGGTACCGGGCTTATTGTTTGCATAGGTTTCTTCTTCAAAAAAGGATCTGTTGGCAAGCTTAACCCAGGCATAAAAAGCCGCAAGCACGATGGTAATGCAGATGATAAGCTGCACACCAGTGATGTCAAAACCCGAAAACGAAAATAAAGTACTGTCCATAAGCTGATGACCTTTGCAGGCCAATTGTGGGCAAATTTAGGCTAAAAGGTCCTAATTTGCTATTATTTTATATTCGTAATCTTATTTTTACACCACAAGATAACGAATCATGTCGGAGAGTTTACAGAATAAGATCAGGTTTAAGGATCAGGTAGAAACCCTGATGTCTATGGAAACGCCTTTTAAAATTACGTTTTCAAAACCCAGGCATCAAAACAAGGAAGTGGTAAATGTGTACGTGAAACCTGCGGTCATCAAGGGGCAGTTGCAGTATTCATTTACGTTCAGACACAAACACAGAGACGAAGTAAAAAATTATGTCAGACAGCAAGTGGGTGATGTCATCGACAATCTACTGGGCAATATGTTTACCATTGCTACTCTTTTTACGAGCAGTGAGGAGTGGGTATTGTTGCAAAGCAAGAAGGGTCGGGCCACACTTAATATCCGCAAGAGCCTGTCGCCTGTTGTGATAGATACGGCCCACGACCGACAGAAAGCCAGGCCTGTTCCTGCCGGCTCGGGTTGGTTGCATGCTTTGGGACTGGCAGGCGAAGACGGCAGGATCTTTGACAAATCGCAGGACAAATACAAGCAGATAAACAAGTACATCGAGATTATCGGCGGACTGTTGTCGGATGTCTCACCAGAAAAGATCTTCCAGGTGGCCGACATGGGCAGCGGAAAAGGTTACCTCACATTTGCCCTGTACGATCATCTTGTCAACATTAAAAAACTCAGGGTAAAAATGACGGGCTATGAGCTTAGAGACGACCTCGTGGGGCTGTGCTATAACGTGGCTGCCAGGGAGGGTTTCGTGGGGCTTACCTTTCAGCAAAAAAGTATAGAACAAACCGTTGTCACCGGTGTGGATATGGTCATAGCTCTGCATGCCTGCGACATTGCCACGGACATGGCCATTGCAAGGGCTGTTCTTGCGGGATCGACATACATTGTGGTTTCTCCATGCTGCCACAAACAGATACGTGGGGTGATGCGGCATGACAATGTGCTCAGCCCCATACTCAAAAACGGCATTCTGGAAGAGAGGCAGGCTGAAATCCTTACTGACGGCCTGAGGGCTCTCATTTTGGAGGCCCATGGATACAGGACCCAGGTGTTCGAATTTATATCCAATGAGCACACCGGAAAAAATCTGATGATTACGGGTGTAAAGGCTACACCTGATCCTGCGGCTCGTAAAAAGGCTGATGAAATAATGAAGTTTTTTGGGATTGAATACCACGAACTGGACAGACAGCTTACAAAACCATAATTAAGTAACAAGACAAACCATGAAAACCAGCAATCTAATCCTATTAATGGCCATGTTTAGCACATTTACGGCCACAGCTCAGGAAAAACCCAAATGGGACGTAAACAGCCCTCCCGGCAAATATACGGATGTGACAATAACCACCGACGAAGGTACATGGATGAATCTCGACGTCAGCCCTGACGGTAGCACCATAGCCTTTGACCTGTTGGGCGATATCTATACGATGCCTGTCAGCGGCGGTGAAGCCCGATGTATACGTAGCGGCTTGGCCTGGGAAGTGCAGCCCAGGTGGAGCCCTGACGGAGGCAAAATCCTCTTTACAAGTGACAGCGGCGGGGGAGACAATATCTTTGTTATGAATGCTGACGGCAGCGGAGCCAGGCAGGTTACCAAGGAAACTTTTCGTCTGCTCAATAACGCCGTTTGGTCGCCTGATGGGCAGTATATTGTGGCACGCAAACACTTTACATCTACAAGGTCGTTGGGAGCAGGAGAGATGTGGATGTACCATATTTCAGGTGGAGAAGGCCTACAGCTCACCAAGAGAAAAAATGACCAACAGGATGTAAACGAACCTTGTTTTTCGCCTGACGGCAAATTGCTCTATTACAGTGAAGATGTGTATCCCGGAGGATATTTCCAGTATAACAAAGATCCCAACTCAGAGATATTTGCCATCCAGAGCTATGACATGGCTACCGGCGAGATCAAAAGAGTGGCGGGTGGCCCCGGTGGAGCGTGCCGTCCGCAGATATCCCACAAAGGTGACCGCCTTGCTTATGTCAGAAGGGTCAGGGAAAAGTCGGTACTGTTCATTCAGGAACTTGCAAATGGCCGTGAATGGCCGGTGTACGATGGCCTTAGCAAAGATCAGCAGGAAGCATGGACCACATTCGGAGTATATCCGGGATTTGACTGGCTGCCCGGCGACAAAGAAATAGTCATCTGGGCAGGAGGTAAAATCAAGAGGATAAATGTAGAAAAAAGAATAGCTACAGACATACCCTTCAAAGTCAGTGCCCGACACAGGATGATGGAAACAGTGCAGTTTGAAAACAAAGCATTTGAAGAAGAAGGTGAGGTTAAAGTACTCAGAAATGTGGTCACCTCTCCTGACGAATCCCGCATCGTTTTTAGTGCTCTGGGATATCTGTATGTGGTCGAAATCGGAGGTCAACCCAGACGGATTACTGATGGGAAAGATTTTGAGGCAGAGCCGTCATTCGATGCATCGGGAAATAAAATAGTATATGTCA
>JAKQGD010000281.1 GCA_029573365.1 Bacteroidota bacterium
TTAATCAGGCTTATCGCAAATAATATGTAATATGAAAACAGTTCTCTCAGCCATTCAACCGACAGGCATCATGCACCTTGGCAATTACTTCGGAGCGGTAAAAAACTGGGTTGACCTCCAGGAGGAATACAGGTGCTACTATGGAGTGGTCGACTACCACGCCATGACCATGCCTTATGACGTTAAAAAGCTCAGAGAAAATACCTGGGACCTCATCACAAGCCTCGTGGCTGTAGGTGTAAAACCGGAAAACCTCTTTATCCAGTCACTTATACCCGAACACACCGAACTGGGATGGATATTCAATTGTTTCTGTTCCTATGGCCAGCTCACACGTATGGTGCAGTTTAAAGACAAGAGCCAGCAGGTCAGTGATGGAGGCAAAGAAGATTTTATATCTGCAGGATTGCTCGATTATCCAGTCCTGCAGACAGCCGACATTCTTATTTATAAGGCTCATTATGTGCCTGTCGGCAAAGACCAGGAACAGCACATGGAACTGGCCAGAGACGTTGCCCACCGCTTTAATACCCAGGTCGGCAAAGAGTACTTTGTACTGCCTGAGCCACTCTACACCCGCACCCCTAAAATCAGGTCAACCGCCGACCCGTCACGTAAAATGAGTAAGTCCGCCGGAGAAAAACACTTTATCAGCGTCTTTGCTGACGAAGAAACCATAAGGCGACAGATTAAATCAGCGGTAACGGATTCCGGTGACACCCCTCCCGGCCAGATGGCAGAGGGTGTGGAAAATCTTTTCGAACTCATTTACGCCACCGGGCACCTCACCGCATACGAACAGCTTATGGACGCTTACAGGATTGGACAGCTTAAATATGTAGACCTCAAGCAGACCGCCGCTGACTCGCTGGTGACGATGATAAACGGCTTTACCGAAAGGAAAAAGGAACTTAATGCCGACAAACGAAAACTCAAGGACCAGATAAAACAATCCTCATCAGAGATACGCAAGGTGGCACTGGAGACCCTTCGCGAGGTTAAAGATCTTGTAGGCCTCATCAATATATAAACCCACCGGGCCTTATGAAACTTCGCCACTTACTGCTTATTGCCATCCTCAGCATCTGGAAAATTCAAGCTCAGACAGGAAACGAGTGGATGTATTCAGAAGGCTCTCTAGAAGGATTTGTGCCAGACTCCGTCTACTACACATTTGTCAGCGACGCCAATCTGCGTGAGACGCCAGGTACTGACTCAAAGGTGATCACAAGACTTCCCATTGCAACCCCCGTCACAGTAGAATCAGTTTCTGAAGTTACATACAGCCAGCGAGGGCTTACCCTTCCATGGGTACAGATAAGGGCCACCACTGCAAACTCACAGCCCGTAACAGGTTTTATCTGGGGCGGTTTTCTGGCCCTGGCAACCATTGTAACACCTGAGGAAGAATACATGCCCAACCGGGGTGTAATATATCTCACCGGCCTGTCAGGTTACAACGAAACCGAACACAAACTTACGATACAGGTGAGATTGGCTTTAGCCGGAAAAGAACTTGCCAAAACTGAATTTACCTCCATGGGTAACCCCGGTTACTATCCGGCGTTTGAAGTTGATTACCCACCCTTTGAAGGGCTCAATGCCATTGTGAAGGTCAATTACTACTACCCCGCCTGCGGTCACCCTTCAGGCAACAATCTTTTGTTTTGGCAGAAATCAGGACAACTTTCCAGGGTGCTTGAAACTACATCCGTTAGTGATGGAGGTGTGTTTTACGACTCTCAAGAAATGATCCTTCCTTCAGATAAAGGTGGTATCGGCGAACACATTTTGGTAACCCGAGACATTTCAGAATTTGATGACACAAAAGATGACCTCACACGTACATCACAAACCATAAGCATCACCCTGTATAAGTGGACAGGTACAAAACTGACAAAAGTCAGAGAAATAAAATGATATCATGACCTTTTCCCTTTCGGGGAATGATGATTTCAATATTATATGTTTTTTGCAATTTTAGTTGCCTGGAAACACTGTCAACCTTAAAAAAGTGTTAAAAAATGTCGTCTAGGGCTCATCATGTCATTTTTAGCTTGTAAAAATTGGTAGGATTCGGACTTAAAGTCTTACTTTTATCTCATGGATTTGACCCTGCAATTACAACTCGAAGAACAGGCCTTGATCACAGCATGTATCAACCAGGAAAAATGGGCCCAGAAAAAATTGTATGAGGACAATTATCCATCCATGATGGCCCTGTGCATGAGGTATGCATCAAACAACGACCATGCTCTTGACATTCTGCACGAAAGTTTTATCAAAGTTTTCAGAAACATCGAAAAATACCAGACCGGCACTTCCATTACAGCCTGGATCCGCAAGATAGTCATCAATACAGCCATAGACTTTTACCGCAGGAATGTAAAACACAGAGCCGAAGACATCAGTGTGGCGGATACCTATGCCTCGGGAGACCCGGATGTGTTTTCCAACCTCGGCAGCGAAGAAATTTTAAATGCCTTGCAGCGATTACCGCCTACGTATCGTTCTGTATTTAATCTGCATGTTATTGAGGGGTATTCTCACGCTGAGATCTCTGCCATGCTGCAGGTAAACGAGAGCACCTGTCGTTCCAATCTCGTAAAGGCACGGCTGAAGCTCAGGCAAATTTTACTGGCTGCTGAATCCGATTTGAATGACTGAACATAATTTTGACAGCATTATCCGCGAAAAACTGAAGGACGTCTCCCCGCCCCCGGCAGGTGATGTCTGGCCATTGTTTGAATCGGCGATGCAACAAAGCAGACAGGCACATACAACGGACGAGCATTTTGACAAGATAGTCAAAGGCAAGGTAGAAGGTTTAAAACCCGGATTTAACCCCCGCCACTGGCTCGAACTGAAAACTCTGCTCAAAACCATCAGAGAGCGTAAAAACACCATAGCCATGTCTAAAATCATGGAGGTCGCTGCTATCCTGCTAATTGTCATAACTTTTGACAAGGCTGCTTTTATTTTAGAAAACCAAAACCGACTGCCGGCAAGAAAACCTTCCGCCACCATTCCTACCGCTGAATACGCAGAAGCTTTGCCTGCAGGCACTAAAAATACTAAACTACCAGAGCTGAGCGTGACCACCGGAATGCAAACATCCCCTTCGCTCTCCATCAAGGTTGCACCTGCCATGGACGACCTGGTACATTCCGGGACAGTAAACAACGTGTTTTCATCTTTACCGGACGGCAATACGGACATCGCCAAGGAAATGATTGTCGTTACGGATACTGATTCATCGCAGGTTTTTCCTGTTAATACAACACCAGCTGTGGCTGTGTCCAATGCCCATGTTATGGATGTGACGGCAAATGAAGCTGAAACCCGTGACATAACATCTGCTGATTTTCTTCCTGACATACAGCCGAGACCTGAATCCGAAATGGCACTCATCCTCTCTACAGGCAACGAATACAAGCCCAAAAAGAAAAAGCACCTTTTCCTCTCAGCTTACGCCTCAGGGGATGTAAATCTGATAAATACACCTTTTGACAAATTCTATTCGCTGGCATCATACAACAAAGAAGCTCTCAACAAATCTTTTGGCCTTGGCATATCCTCACGCACAGGCAACCTTGAGGTGGAATCAGGCATCGGTTATGCCGGCAGAGAATACCAGCCACGGATAGTTACAGAACAGTTTGGCCAGTTTGCAGATCATTATTTCGAAAAAAGTCTCAACAAAATTAAATACGACATAGCCACTGTACCACTGCAACTTAAGTATCATGTACTCAACAACTCTGCCGCCAGCTTTTATCTGATGGCAGGTGCCACCCTTAACCTTGTGGCCAATGCTACTTATGACATCAGTGAGGTGCTCAGAAACGGCCATCCACAAGGTGTCAGGGCACCCAATGAAGAAGCACGCCTTGACGAAAAACCTTTTAACAAAGGTCTTCTAAATGGTGACAAGCTGAGCGACAACTACTTCGTGTCCGTAGATTTTGGTATTGGTATTGAAAAAAAGGTATTCGGCAATACTTCTCTGTATGTCCAGCCATCATACCACAGACACATACTTAGCAATGGTATAGGCATAGGCCCAAACCAAGACAAGATTCACACATCCTCACTCCAGATAGGTATAAAAACCGCAATACACTAAAGTACATTGTTTAGGGATTGATTTTTGAAATTGTTTTGCCTTTGGATTTCGTTGGTTTGGCCATATCCTTAATCGCAAAATCGATCGCTTCTTCTATCAAGGTTTTTACTTCCGGATTTCTGTAGTCAGAAGTTTTCTTGATGTCAATGTGCCTGATTAAATTGCCGGTTCCGGTCAGAAGCCTGTGTGGGTCCTTTAAAAGTGTCCCTTTGTTAAAACCCAGGTTCAGGTGGTTTGTATAAATAGGCAACATACAAAAAGCATCTGATAACTTGTCAGAGATTGAAAAAACAGTTGTCAAAGCATGGGTATGATATACTAGTTCGTTGCTTTCCGGATACAAATAAAGGATATAAGTCCTCAGGTCAGTAAATAAATCTATTAATTCACGACCTTTGAAGTCCAATAAAATCTGAAAGTCCGGGTGCATAGGTCTTGATGTATTCATACTTGTTATTTTGATAAACCGGGTCTAAGTATTGCAGTGTCAGAGACACCTCGCAAAGTTAAGTAGTTAATCTAATTTAGTGTCCAACTTTATTTCACGCTATTAGGGAACCTACAATTGTAAAAAACAACACTATATTTAAAATTGCACCTATCCATTTGAACCAATTTGACGGTTCTTTCTTGGTAATACTTAATATCATCAATATCAGACCTGTTACACAAAACAATTGAGTCGCAATTACAATTATCATTGGTGTCTGAGGAAGTCCATCACTTGCCTTGATTGTTTTCGGAATGTTTGAAATAAGGTAAACGACCAATGCCAATGTTATTATTGAATTTATGAAAGAGAACTTAGAAAAGCTCTTTCGATTATTTTTTACTTCTATTTCATCTAAGATTTCAGCCATTTTCGAAGGTCCTTTTTTTATGCTTACAGCGAACGGTTCTGGGCTTGGCGTTCGTGCGGGATTTCAGGGCACAAAACTGTCA
>JAKQGD010000287.1 GCA_029573365.1 Bacteroidota bacterium
AGCAGGCCGGCTCTCAGATTGCCAAGAAAGACCACAAGGATAAAAATGACAATGAGGGCACCTTCGAGCAGATTGGTCTCCACGGTTTTTATGGCATTGTTGACCATCTTTGTTCTGTCCAAAAAAGGTTCAATATCAACACCTTCGGGAAGGGTTTTCCGGATTTGTTCTATCCTGGCTTTCACATTTTTAATGACTTCAGAGCTGTTTGCTCCCTTGAGCATCATAACCACCGCACCGGCCACTTCCCCTTCGTCGTTGTAAGTGACGGCTCCGTACCTCGTGGCATGACCCTCGGTGACAACGGCCACATCCCTGATCAAAACAGGATTATCAGTGGGGGACTTTATTACAATGCTTCCTATGTCGTCTCTGGATTGTATCAGGCCCTCAGTTCTGACATACAGGGCTGTGGCATTACGCTCTATGTACCCCCCGCCAGTATTCTGGTTGTTTGTTTCCAGGGCGTTAAAAACATCGTGGATTGTCAAACCTGCAGCCTGAAGGCGGGACGGGTCAACCTCTACGTGAAACTGTCTAAGTTTGCCACCAAAAGAGGACACTTCAGCAACGCCCTGTACTCCCAACAACTGACGTCTGACGACCCAATCCTGAATGGTACGTAGTGACATGGCATCGTATCTGGCTTCGTATCCTTTTTTGGGTCTGACGACATACTGGTAAATTTCTCCCAGTCCGGTGGCGACAGGTCCAAGCTCAGGCGTACCAATATCCGGAGGTATGGTACCCTGAATCATCTGCAGCCTCTCAGCGACCTGCTGACGGGCCCAATACACATCCACATTGTCTTTAAAAACCATGGTCACCAATGAAAGGCCAAACCTCGAGAAACTCCTAATCTCCGTAAGGCCGGGTATGTTGCTGTTGGCCTGCTCTATGGGAAAGGTAACAAGTCTTTCGATGTCTGTAGCTCCGTATGAAGGAGCCTGCGTAATAACCAGAACCTGGTTATTGGTTATATCCGGCACAGCATCAATGGGCAGCCTGGTGACTTCGTATGCCCCGTAAACAATGAGGGCAAAGGTCATCAGTCCAATGATGAGTTTGTTATCAATAGAAAATCCAATAATTCTGTTTAGCATAAACACATATGGTTGGAATATGAACAACGTACCGGCAGCTATTAAGCTCCGGCATTAATATGTCTAAAATCCTGTTGCTGACAATCGACCCACGCCGGATGATTTACCATAGGGCAGGTCAACGCAAGCCTGTTTATGCTACACGTGGAGGGTGGAAGATGCCGTGAGGGCGGGGGTCCTGTACATAAAATAAATATCCGAGAGAGGGTTGGACGATCCTGGTGGGGTCACAAAAAATGGTAAGCCTTTCTAAAGGCATTTCTACTATCATGAATACGGGCATGGACCCTGTGTCCATGGTTTTAAAAGGCAGTTGCATATCCTGGGCATAATCTTCGTCGTAGATAATTCCCTGCAGATAATGCACGTCAAAAAATTCAGCTATAGACATAGAAGAGTCCTCTGCACGATGGTGAAAGTAATGGACTACAAGCACAGGCAACTTAACCATTTCCCGTAAAGGGGTAAATGAAAAGATGCAAACCATCAACAAAAACCTGGCTATCCAAACCTTCATGATACAAAATTAACAATTCGCTGATTAAAAAGTGTTAATCATGAATAAAAGTCTGTGTTAAATTAATGCAAATGCGGTAAAATATGCAGTCACAAAACTATATACCCTGAAACCCTAAAACTGACGAACCCCTGCCTCACGATGTGAAACAGGGGTTCGTATATTTAATTGCTCTTAGGAAGCCGTC
>JAKQGD010000288.1 GCA_029573365.1 Bacteroidota bacterium
AGGTTGCGGGTTCGAGCCCTGTCTCCCCTGCTTAGTAATTTTAATGTCAATCCGCCCTTTTAAGGGTTTAAAAAATTAGGAGATGGAGAATATCAGACTTTATCTGAAAGAGAGTTACGATGAACTGATGAACCATGTGACATGGCCTTCTTGGCCTGAGCTTTTCAGCAGTGCTGTGTTGATTGTTGTGTCTACTATCATCATCAGTTTGATGGTTTTCCTTTTCGACCTTGCAGCCAATAACGCTCTCAAGTTTATCTATCAGTTGTAATATAGTTTGATAAATCGGCAAATCTAATGTCTGAAGACAAAAAGTGGTATTCGCTAAGGGTAGTCAGCGGCAAGGAAAAAAGTATCAAAGAGAGAATAGAGCTTGAGATACACCGCAATAACTGGGAGGACGTAATCACCCAGGTGCTTGTACCATCCGAAAAGGTGTACAAAATCCGAAACGGCAAAAAAGTCATTCTCGAAAGGAATATCCTGCCGGGCTATATTCTCGTCGAAGCCATTTCTTCAAAGTTTTCAGGAGAAATGGTTCAAACCATTTCCAATGTGGTCAATGTTATTCATTTTCTTGGTAAAAACCATCCCATTCCGATGACTCAGGCTGAAGCCAACAGGATGCTCGGTAAAGTGGATGATTCACAGGAAGTGACGGCTGCCATGATCGAACCTTTCCTCGTCGGCGAAACCGTAAAAATCATCGACGGTCCATTCAACGACTTTGTCGGAGATGTCAAGGAGGTCAACGAAGACAAGAAAAAACTCAAGGTCATTGTCAAAATCTTTGGCAGGGGCACTGAGGTGGAACTTAATTATATGCAGGTAGAAAAACAGTCATAGGTAGGATTTGACCGGGCCATTGTTCATTTAATGATGCTTCCCTCTGGCCAGGACGAACATATTAATAAATCAAGATTTTAAAATGGCAAAAGAAATTCAAACATACGTAAAGCTTCAGGTAAAAGGAGGTCAGGCAAACCCTGCACCACCTGTAGGTCCGGCTTTGGGTTCGAAGGGTCTGAACATCATGGAGTTTTGCAAGCGTTTTAATGCTGAAACCCAGGAACAAATCGGCAAAGTACTGCCTGTACTCATCACTGTATACAAAGACAAATCTTTTGACTTTGTTATAAAAACGCCACCTGCAGCTACACAGCTTTTGGAACTGGCGAAGGTAAAGAGTGGCTCTGCACAGCCCAACAGAAACAAAATCGGCTCTGTCAGCTGGACTCAGATTAAAGACATTGCAGAAAATAAGATGAAGGATCTGAATGCCTTCACAGTTGAGTCAGCCATGAAAATGGTTGCGGGTACTGCCAGAAGCATGGGAATCACCGTGACAGGTGATGCACCATGGGGAAACGCAGCACCCAAAGATGAAAATTGATTTTTTTTAATCGGTAAGGGAGTAGCCTTTACGGCAACGCTTGTACCTTAATTATTATTGAAATGGCAAAAATTAGTAAAAAAAGAAAAGCTGTCGAAGGCAAAGTCGATGGCAACAAACTTTACCAACTGAGAGACGCCGTAGCTCTGGTAAAAGAAGTTAATACGGCTAAGTTCGACGCTTCTGTCGACATTCACATCAGACTCGGTGTGGATCCAAGAAAAGCCGACCAGGCGATCAGAGGTACCGTGACACTTCCCCACGGTACCGGAAAAGTTAAAAGAGTATTGGTTTTGTGTACCCCTGACAAGGAAGCTGAGGCCAGAGATGCCGGAGCTGACCATGTCGGTCTGGAGGAATACATCACAAAGATAGGCCAGGGATGGACCGATGTTGATGTAATCATTGCTATGCCAAATGTAATGGCTAAACTAGGACAGATAGGTAGAATTCTAGGACCGAGGGGCCTCATGCCAAACCCTAAGACAGGAACTGTTACAGTCAATGTGGGAGCCGCTGTTCAGGAGGTTAAGGCAGGTAAAATTTCATTTAGAGTTGACAAATTCGGTATCATTCACTCGCCTGTGGGAAGGGTTTCCTTTACACCGGAAAAACTGGCCGAAAACGCACTCGAACTGATTCATACCCTGGAAAAAATGAAACCTTCCACGGCCAAGGGTACCTATATGAGGTCTATAAGCATTGCCAGTAC
>JAKQGD010000372.1 GCA_029573365.1 Bacteroidota bacterium
GGTATGACAGAGATTTGGCAGAAGCTAGAAAACTGACCCATCTGCCGCTGCTGCGAAAAGAATTTATCATTGACCCATACCAGGTGATTGAAGCCCGATCTCTGGGAGCCGATGTCATCCTGTTGATAGCCGAAATACTGACAGCCGCAGAGGTGGATATGCTAAGCCGTACAGCAACAGAACTGGGTATGGAGGTCTTGCTGGAAATACACTCCGCTGACCAGTTATCCAAGTACCAAGAAAGAATACAAAATGTAGGCGTAAACAATCGCAATCTGTCCACTTTTGTCACCGACATCCGTTTTTCAGAAGATATTTTACCTCACCTTCCTTCAGGTGTGTGTAAAATTTCTGAAAGCGGTATAGAACGTACTGATGAGGTTATCAGACTCAGGCAAAAAGGATTTGATGGCTTCCTTATAGGCGAAAACTTCATGAAGACCGGTGACCCCGGACAGGCTTGTATTAATTTTATCAGAGAAATCAAAAGCCGAAGCCTGTGAAAGTAAAAGTGTGTGGATTGACTGACAACGAAAATATAAAGGAGGTCCTTTCTCTAAATGTAGACATGATCGGCCTGAATTTTTATCCGTCCTCACCCAGGTACTTATCGGGGCCGCTATCCATACATGCTCCAAATAAGCCCAAGGCAGGAGTTTTTGTCAACGAAAATTATGATAACATCATGGCAACTGCAGAAAAATATGGATTGGATGTAATACAGTTGCATGGTGACGAGAATCCTGAGTTCTGCAAAAAAATCGCATCATCCATACCCGTAATCAAGGTTTTCAGAATAAAACACTATGGTCAGGTGCCTGAAACCCGGCCATTTAATGCATGTCAGTATTTTTTATTTGATACGGATACAAAATCGTATGGTGGTTCGGGTCAAAAGTTTGACTGGTCCATATTTGAAAACATAGAACTGGACAGACCGTTTTTCCTGAGTGGGGGCATAGGACCTAATGATGCACCGGTGATAGCTCGAATCAATCACCCTATGCTGTATGGCATCGACATCAACAGCCGATTTGAGGTCAGACCCGGAATAAAGGATGTAACATCCATCGGGACATTTTTGGCAGAATTAAACAAAAGTGGGGGTGGCTGAAATTCTAACAGCAATGCCAATATCCAGATATTCACTTTATTAAAATATTGTATTTATATAATTTATATATTTAATTATTTAATATTTAATAGCATATGACATCATATCACGTAAGCGAAAACGGGTATTATGGTGAATTCGGAGGGGCGTTTATCCCGGAGATGCTTCACGCCAATGTCGATCTGCTCACGAGGCAGTACTTAGATATCACCAGCGAACCTGGATTCATTGAGGAGTTTGAATCGTTGCTGGCAGATTATGTCGGCAGGCCGTCACCTCTCTATCTTACCAGGAGGTTATCTGCAAAATACGGAGCCCACATCTACCTCAAACGGGAGGACCTCAACCACACCGGTGCTCATAAGATAAACAACACCGTAGGTCAGATCCTTCTTGCTAAAAAACTGGGTAAGTCCAGGATCATCGCTGAGACCGGTGCCGGCCAGCATGGAGTGGCCACAGCCACGGTCTGTGCCCTTATGGATATGGAATGTGTGGTATATATGGGCTCTGTAGACATGGCCCGGCAGGCACCCAATGTCGCAAGGATGAAGATGCTGGGGGCCAGTGTCATACCCGCTGAGAGCGGAAGCAAAACCCTCAAGGATGCCATGAATGAGGCCCTGCGC
>JAKQGD010000390.1 GCA_029573365.1 Bacteroidota bacterium
GGAAGCATATTCGTCAAAGGCGGCGTCTGTCAGTTCGCGGATGTGGTCAAAGAAGAAGGGCCTTTGAGCAGCTACGCTCTGCATGTAGGAGTCTTGGTTTTGTACTATTCCTGCCATCATAGGATTGTCTACGTCCCACACTTCGGGTATCCGCCTACGCTGATCACCATAGATGATTTTTTGGGCGGGAGTGGGAGTATCGATGATGTCATCAGGCTTGCCCAGAAATTCGTGTATAAGGGCCCTTTCGGGCAAATTAAGTGACTCTATGAGGTGGGTGGTCAGAAAACCATCCTGGGCCACTACGCCTGGTGTCAGCGACAGCTCAGCAATGCGGTGTGCCAATATATTAAGGTCTGCAACATGCTGCACGTTTTTGGCAAATAGCTGAAAGAATCCAGTATCGTCAATAGCATGGTAATCATCGTGTCCGGCATGTACATTGAGTGTGGACTTGGTCATCGCACGTGCCCCGATGTTGAGGACATAAGTGAGCCTTTTGCCCACGGCGGCATACAATGATTCGTGCATATAGGCGATGCCTTGTCCTGATGAAAAATTGGCAGCCCTGAGTCCTGTCATGGAAAGACCGGCTGTGACTGCCGCAGCGGCATGTTCGCCTTCAGGCTCTATAAAAATCAGGGGTCGGTCAGAAATATTCAGGTGTCCTTTTGCGGCCTCCTCGGCCCAGTATTCGCCCATCTGAGTAGATGGTGTTATGGGATATGCACCTGCACCGTCTGACGATTCTCTTTCGCACATAATGGCTGCAGTATTTCCATCCATGGCTGTCTTAATACCTAGGTACTTGATAGCGTCTTTTGCCTTCATTACATTACCTTTTATAAGGCAGCAAGGTAGACAGTATGGAAGTCAGAAAAGATGACTTTCATCATGGAAACGGGTGATTTTATTCCGTGCGGGTCTGAATTGCCTGATTAAAAAAAAAATATTGCTATAGATTACTGCAGGCCGTTAATTTGCAACCAAGGTCTTTAACTATCGTTATATGTTCTGTATTTTTAAGTCAAATGGATTACTTAAAAAATTTCTTCATTTTAAATAATAAGGGTTATTTTATAATACACCTGACAATACTTTATTTATTCACTACTGGAAGCTCCTCGATTGCACAGTCGGACACTATTTCTATAGATCCATTTTTTGAAAAATCTGCCGTGGTTTCAGAAATAGTGGTGACCGGTACTAAAACCTTCAAGCGTAAGACAGATAGTCCAGTGATTGTTAACATCCTCGACAGTAAAACACTGGGAAATCTGCAGGTTTGCAATCTGTCCGACGGTCTGAAATTTCAGCCCGGCCTTCGTATAGAAACGGATTGTCAGACGTGCAACTATACCCAATTGAGAATGAATGGTCTCCAGGGTGGATATTCTCAGATATTAATCAATGGCAGGCCTGTTTTCAGCCCGCTGATGGGCCTCTACGGTATGGAACAGTTGCCGGTAAATTTGATCGATAAAATAGAAGTGGTGCGTGGTGGTGCTTCGTCGCTTTATGGATCAAGTGCCATAGGTGGTACGGTCAATGTGATAACAAAGCTTCCCAGGAAAAACGGATACGAAATCAACACTTTCTATCAAAATATAGGAGGACAAACACACGATTTTAACCTCGGAGGAAATGCAACATTGGTTAATGATCAGAAAAATGCCGGAATGACCATGTTTTTAAACAAAAGGGACAGAGGTTATTATGATGCCAATGGTGACAATTTTTCTGAGATACCAAAAGCAGAAAATACATCTTTGGGTTTTAATGTTTTCAGAAAAATAAATGAGAATCACAAAATCGAATTTTCAGTCAGCAACCTCAATGAATATCGGTACGTCGGCGAGATGGTGGAAAAACCAGCTTACCTGACCCTGCAATCTGAGGAGCGGAGCCACAGGATATGGATGGGCAGTTTTGATTATCAGATAAACATGAATCATGACAAAACATCGCTTATATTTTATACTGCCATGCAGGATACCAGAAGAAACCATTACACCGGAATTTTCCCTGAAGAAAATGAATCTGTTAAACAACATCTGGAAAATCCGCCTTACGGCAATTCGACAAATACCACTTTTCAGGCAGGAGTACAGTTCAATCAGGAAATCGAGCGTTTTCTGGGAGGGAGAAATGTACTCACTTTGGGTTCGGAGTATCTTTCAGATAAGGTTTTAGATAAAATTCCAGCTTATTATTACCTGGTCGACCAGAATACCAAAGACTGGGGGACGTTTTTACAAAGTGACTGGGATGTTTTTAGAGGCTTTAACCTTTTGTCTGGCGTAAGGATGGACAGGCATAATTTTCTCGATAAATGGGTGCTGAGTCCGAGGTTGGCTTTGATGTACAAGATAAAAAACAGCACCCAGATCAGGATTAGTTATGGCTCCGGATACAGGGCTCCACAGGCATTCGATACGGATTTGCATATAGCTTTTGCCGGAGGCGGAGTATCGAGGGTGAGGCTTTCACCCGGCTTGAGTCAGGAAAGGTCTCAAAGTTATACCGCTTCCATAAACTATGACAAGGCCACTGACAAATGGGTGGCAGGGTTTACATTGGAAGGTTTTTATACCCACCTGCAGGATGCATTTGTTCTTGAAAACACGGGCGAAGATGATTTCGGAAAAATATTTGTGAAAAAAAACGGCCAGGGTGCAACAGTGCAGGGATTTGTTTTGGAATTAAGGGCCAACTTCAATAAAATTTTCCAGGCAGAAACCGGATTTACATTTCAGAACAGCCGTTATTCTGATGCTATTGAATATATTCCTAATATCAAACCAACAAGAGGTTTTTTAAGGACTCCTGATGATTATGGTTTTGCAAACCTGAGTTTTACGCCATCCCGCAAATGGAGTTTTAATGTCAATTATATTTACACAGGCAGAATGGACCTTGCTCATTTTGGAGGTGCAGAAAATTTTCCGGATGACATGATGGTCAGGACAAAATCTTTTTCGGAGTTAAACGGCAAAATTTCATACACGTTTCACCTTCACAAATATGGCCATGATTTGGAAGTGTACGGAGGCATCAAAAATTTTCTCAATGAATACC
>JAKQGD010000395.1 GCA_029573365.1 Bacteroidota bacterium
CTGCTGATGCGGCACGGGTAGAGCAGGCGTTCAGACTCATACTCAGGGACAGCCATGTAAAAGCCATCCTGATTAACATTTTTGGAGGTATCGTAAGGTGCGACAGAGTAGCACAGGGAGTGGTAGATGCCTATAAAAACATCGGTGACATCCATGTGCCCATCATCGTAAGATTGCAGGGCACCAACGCCGATATAGCCAAGGAACTGATAGACAACAGCGGATTGGAAGTACATTCTGCCATACAGCTGCAGGAAGCAGCTGACCTGGTCAGAAAGCTCATATCCTGAGGCTGAATGGCGGCCTCCTATTCGTTATATGAGCTGACAGAGTACATCCGGAGGGTAATCGCACTAAATTTTACTGAGCCCATCTGGGTCAACTGCGAAATAGCCCAGGTCAAAGAGGTCAGGGGCAACCTATACCTCGACCTTATCTACCATGACGAAAACACCAATGAGGTCACCGCTCAAATGTCGGCCAATATCTGGTATAAGTCCAATCTTTTTCTGAAAAACAAGCTTGGAGGCCTGCTGCCCTCACTGCTGGTTCAGGGATCACATATCCAGGTCAAGGCAGTGGTCGAATACAGCGAACGATATGGCATGAAGCTTATCATCGAGGACATAGATCCTTCTTACACCATAGGGCAAATGGAGATGAAAAGGCAAAAAATCCTCCAGCAGTTAAAGGACGAAGGTTATGTACATCTCAACAAACTAAAACCACTGCCCGCGGTGGTTCAGAGGCTTGCAGTCATATCTTCAGACAGTGCAGCGGGATACATAGACTTCAAAAATCATCTGACAGGCAATGTATATGGATATGATTTCAAAATGGTGCTTTTTCAGGCAGCCATGCAGGGATTGAATACAGAAAAAGACGTTTGCGAAGCACTCAGGAAGATAAACGAAGACCGTGAGGGTTACGATGTGATACTCCTGATCAGAGGCGGCGGATCGAAAACGGATCTGGCATGGTTTGACAATTTTAACATTGGCGTAAGCATAGCTAAATCAGAACTCCCGGTCATCACAGGCATAGGCCATGATGTGGATAATACAGTTGCCGACACAGTAGCTTTCGAATCTCTCAAAACCCCCACAGCTGTGGCAGACTTCATCCTAGCTCATAATATGGAGTTTGAGGCAAAAGTACTTGAAGTGCTCCGATGGATCACACAACTCGCATCACGTACCCTGAAGTACAATCAGCTGGAACTGACACAGATGGTTCAGATGTTGCGGATGCTGCCGGGTGAAGTCTTGAGAACCAACAGGCAAAAGATCGACCAGACCCTGTTGCAGGCCAGGCTGGCATCAGGCCAAAGGCTCAGAAACAACAAAGACCAACTCCATAATATAGAACAACAGCTGGCACTGCTTCATCCCAAAAATGTACTCAAGCGAGGCTACGCCATTGCCCGGCAAAACAAGACAGTAATCAGGCAGGTTTCTCAGTTTAAAAATACTGTTGCCACAGAAATAGAATTATTTGATGGAAAAATAACCATAGCACCTCATGAGTAAAAAAATGACCTATGACAAGGCATTTGCCGAGCTTAATGACATCCTGATATCCCTGCAGTCTGAAGAAGCCGGACTCGACGATCTGGCCGAAAAACTGCAAAAAGCTGCCGAGCTTGCCGAATTTTGTAAGGCAAGGCTCAGAAACATAGAACAGGAAGTAGAAAAACTCAGCGATTCAGAAAAAAAGGCCTGACCTAAGATACAAAGTGTCATTGTCAAATGAAGACCATTATTCTTTTGAAGTCAAGTTATCAAGATAACAACAGAATATAATTTTACGATAATTGGCTGATTTTGAAAATAATACCAAAAAACACTGTTTTCATATTAATTTTTTTGTACCTTTGCATTTTTTACCATCGCCCTCCCTTAGGTTCTTTTTATAGTTCAGAAACGGAGAACCGATAAAATACATAAATAATGACATTTGAAAATTTAGGTCTCATTGAGCCCATTATGGCTG
Organism: Bacteroidota bacterium; assembly: GCA_029573365.1. Classification (GTDB taxonomy): domain Bacteria; phylum Bacteroidota; class Bacteroidia; order Chitinophagales; family Saprospiraceae; genus OLB9. The sequence goes on from JAKQGD010000395.1 coordinate 1,993, forward strand.
CTTTGAAGACCGAAGGATATACACAAGCTACACCTATTCAAGGCCAGGCGATACCGCTGCTGCTGGCAGGACACGACCTCCTGGCCTGTGCCCAGACCGGTACCGGAAAAACAGCGGCTTTTGCCATACCCATTATTCAGCATCTGGTCAACAAGCCTCAGCAAGGTGGAAAAATACGGGTTCTGGTGGTAACACCTACCAGGGAACTGGCGATACAAATCGATGAAAGTTTTGCAGCCTATGGTCAAAATACCAGGCTAAAGCACACTGTCATTTTTGGCGGAGTGAATCAGGCATCACAGGTCAAAAATCTGCAGCGGGGCGTCGACATCCTTGTTGCCACACCGGGAAGATTGCTTGATCTCTACTCACAAGGATTTATCAAATTGGACGGACTTACCCACTTTGTTGTGGACGAGGCTGACAGGATGCTCGACATGGGATTTGTGCATGACATGAAACGAATCATCAAACTGCTTCCCGTAAAAAGACAATCACTCTTTTTCTCTGCCACCATGCCACCTCAGGCTCGTGAGCTAGCTTCATCGATCCTCAATAACCCAAAATGGGTCGAGGTCACTCCTGTATCAAGCACTGCGGAAACCGTCAGACAAGTGATTTATCACGTAAATCAGGCAGACAAATATAGCCTGCTAAAGCATGTACTCACTGATAAGGGCATACGTTCAGTGCTGGTATTTACAAGAACCAAACATGGTGCCGACAAAGTCGTAAAAGTGCTCGCCAAAGAAAACATCAGTGCTGCAGCCATCCACGGCAATAAATCACAAAATGCCAGGCAGAGAGCATTATCCGATTTTAAGGAAGGAACCACCAGGGTTCTGGTAGCCACAGACATAGCTGCCAGGGGTATTGACATAGATTTACTGTCTTATGTCATCAATTTCGAAATCCCCAATATACCCGAAACCTACGTACACAGAATAGGCCGTACCGGCCGTGCCGGAAACGATGGCCTGGCCATTTCGTTTTGTGACATAGAGGAAAGGCCTTACCTCAGAGACATCCAGAGACTGATCGGATTGCAGGTGCCGGTGATGGAGGACCATCCTTTTGTGGCCACTGAACCTACAGGAAAGGCTGCTGAGGTACATTTTCAGCACAGAAGCAATCACCACAAGCCACATCAGCCCAGGAGTCAAAGCAAAGGGCAGAGCGAGGAGACCAATTCTGTTAAAAACATAGGTGGAGCCAAAAAGAAAAAGCCCTGGAAAAAATGGGGTAAACCTTTTTCGCAAAAGTCCACTACAAACTAAAGAGCTTTCAGAATAAGCCGGTCACTTTGCCATCGGGCGAGATATCGATGTGTTCCGCACTCGGTATGCTGGGCAGTCCTGGCATACGCATGACATCTCCCAGCAGAGGAATCACAAAACCTGCTCCTCCTGCGTATTCAAACTCCCTCACGGTGACTTTAAATCCTGTCGGACGGCCTATCTTTTTTTCGTCGTCAGAAAAACTGGCGGGAGTTTTGACCATACATACAGGCAATTGTTCGTAACCCAGCTTTTTGATCTGCGACAATTGAGTCCGTGCCTTTGAGGTATATTCCACACCGTCGGCACCATATATTTCCGTGGCAACGGTTTGTATTTTATGTTCAATAGAGTCTGTCAGCTGGTAGAGTGGCTTGAAATTGTTTTTACCTGACTCTATGCTGGCGGTCACTGCACGTGCCAAGTCTGCAGAGCCCTCTCCACCCTGGGCAAAAGCCCGGCTGACAATGGCTGATACACCCCGGCTTTCACAGCCTTTTCTGATGATGTCATATTCTTCCTCTGTGTCAGTGGGGAAGGCATTGATGGCAACCACAGGATTGAGGCCAAACTTCTGGACATTTTCTATGTGTTTCTCCAAGTTGCAAAATCCTTTTCTTACAGCGTCAGGATTTGGGTCGGTCAGATTATCCTTTGAAGCACCTCCATGATGTTTCAGGGCTCTTACGGTCGCTACCACCATGACCGCATCAGGCTTGAGGCCTGAGGCCACACACTTTATGTGCAGAAACTTTTCTGCTCCCAGGTCTGCCCCAAAGCCCGCTTCAGTGACCACATAGTCGCTGAGAGATAAACCTGTACGAGTAGCAATCACCGTGTTTGTACCCTGGGCTATACTCGCAAACGGGCCTCCGTGCAGGATGGCAGGGTTGCCGTCGAGGGTCTGAACCAGATTTGGTTTGATGGCATCTTTGAGCAGGACAGCCATGGCTCCTACAGCTTTAAGGTCTCTGGCAAATACAGGTTTGCCGTCAAAGGTCTGTCCTACGTAAATATTTCCCAGTCGCCTTTTGAGGTCTTCCATGTCATTGGAAAGACAGAGTATCGCCATGATCTCAGAAGCCGGTGTGATGTTGAATCCGTCTTCACGCATGATACCATTTGCCTTACCTCCGAGCCCTATAATAATCTGTCTGAGGGCACGGTCATTCATGTCCATAACTCTCTTCCACCCTACAGTCCGCGGGTCAATATTGAGGTTGTGTTCTTTGTTTTGTATGTTGTTGTCGATCATCGCCGACAGCAGGTTGTTGGCTTTTTCGATGGCTGAAAAATCACCCGTGAAATGAAGGTTGATGTCCTCCATAGGTATCACCTGTGAATAGCCCCCGCCGGCAGCTCCACCTTTGACACCAAAAACAGGCCCAAGAGATGGTTCACGCAAAACAGCTATGGCTTTTTTACCTATGTGGTTGAGGCCGTCTGCCAGGCCTATGGTCATCGTGGTCTTGCCCTCACCATACCGTGTGGGTGACAGAGCTGTGACCAGTATAAGCTTGCCTTGTGGCTTTTCTTTCTGCAAAGTCAGAGGCAGCTTTGCTTTATAACGACCGTAATACTCAAGGTCGTCTTCTGAGATGCCTATTTTTGCGGCTATATCTTTTATGTGCCTTATAGAGGCTTGCTGTGCGATTTCAATGTCGCTGGGAAATGTTGACATGGCTTAAATGATTAGGTCTGCAAATATGTCAAATTTTTATGACATACAATAAGAAAAATATCACAACATGCATGTCACTATTAAAAAGTCTGAGTCGATGATTTTGGTTAATTTTACGGCCAAAACACCAAAATGACAAAATGGACCATATGGTTTTTGTTTCTGACTGTCGGGCTTAGTGCTCAGGATATGAAATTTGACTCTCCCTCCATTGACCTCAAACTGACCCTTGATACAGGAGCTTATAAACTCAGTGTCGTAGCTGCCATCAGCCTTGATACCAGAGCACATAATGAGGGTGACACACTGTGGTTTCGGCTTGCCGCCAATGGTTACTCATCGCCAGAAGCAAGTAAGGCCAGGGAACTACTTTCCCGATGTAATACATCACTC
>JAKQGD010000397.1 GCA_029573365.1 Bacteroidota bacterium
TTCAGACAACAAGTCTATGACAAGGTTTCTGGCTTTTGCCAATCCAAATGAGACCATGACCGCACTTGATGCCCTGCAACAGGAGACTCTTAGATTTATCACCAAAGCCCACGAGCACCGTGAAATGTTTTTTGCCATAAATCCCAAAAGAGACCCTGTAGAATGTTATTACGAGCTCAAAAACTACGAAAACGAGATTTTCAGCATTACGACTATGTTTATGAAAAATAAGCTGACAGAAAAAGAAATAGAAAACATACAACACTATTTTTCATCCATAAGGTCAGCAACACTGGCTGTCAAGGACATCAAGGACATCCATCACAATCTCACCTATGTCAGTCAGTCGGGCCACGACCACGAATTTGGCATTTACAGTCTGATCTCTGAGCGGGAACAAAAGTTTGACAAGGACTATCATCATCTTTTGCAAAACATGAAGGACAACGAGGCAGCAGAAGATATGATCAGGGAAGTGGATGAGGAATATACCCAGCTAAAGAAGACCGCTTTGGAGCTCTACAATAAAAAGCCCGATTTTGACCTGGCCTCTATTTTCAACATAATCAGGGAAATCAGGGATTCGAGAAAGCTTTTGTTGCAGGCCTATCAGCATTATCTTGAGGGTACGCTAAACCAATCTACAAATTAGGTATGAAAAGTGACGTAAAAACTGACAACGCTAAAAAGGTAATTACTTCCCTGCCGGATGAAGTGTATGTGCTGCTGCAAACGGACAAGGCCGGACTTACCGGACAGGAAGCGGCACTAAGACTTGACAAATATGGACCAAATGAAATACCAGAGAAAAAGAAAACAGGGCCATGGGTCATCTTATTGAGGCAGTTTGCTGACTTCATGATTATGATTCTCCTGATAGCGGCAGTTATCTCAGGATACCTGGGAGACCTCGCAGATACGGTAATCATCATAGGCATCGTTTTCATTAATGCCATCATAGGATTTTATCAGGAATACAATGCAGAAAAAGCCCTGGAAGCCCTTAAAAGTATGGCTGCTTTGCAGGCAAGTGTCCTGCGTGACGGCAAGGTTATTACTGTCCCTTCGTCAAATCTTGTACCCGGAGATGTTGTTATGTTGGAGTCAGGCAATGCTGTGCCCGCCGATATCCGGCTGACAGAATGCCATAGTCTCAGGATCGACGAGTCTGCTCTCACCGGCGAATCTGTACCTGCTGAAAAAAACATACATCCATTGGACAAAGGAGATGTACCGCTGGGAGATATGGTCAATCTGGTTTTCAAGGGTACCACCATCACTT
>JAKQGD010000408.1 GCA_029573365.1 Bacteroidota bacterium
GGGTGGGAGTATATATCTCACAACAATCAACTGAGTATTGAAAATGACCGGATGTCATTGTTTGTCATAGATAAAAACGAAACCGAATCCAGCTTATTTGCACAAAAGACCTTTGGGGGTACTGAAGGCTGGATGGTTGAGCCGGGCCTGCGGGCTACCTATTTCGGGGGTACAGCTAAGGCGTATTTTTTACCACAGGTGTATCTGAGGTATTACTTCAACCACAGTTTTTTTGTTAAAGGGTCTGCAGGCAGTCAGGTGCAATTTGTTAGGCTCTTTGACCATGAAAACATTTTGGGACAGAATCAGCAGTTTTTTGCCATGGCCAATAAATCAAATATCCCTGTGGGTTATGGCCGTAATTTTATGCTAGGAGCCTGGAAAACCAATGACCGTTTTGTTATAGACCTGGAAATATTTTACCGTACCCTGGATGGAGCATTGACCCATGCCACCCAGAGGCCGGGGTTGAGGCGGCCACCTGACATTTTTCAGCCGGTACCTTTTGTCTTATTTTCAGGGGATGCGAGGGCTTATGGAGGCGACATGGCTATAGCCTATGAAGGGAAGAAGGTTTTTTCAATGGTAGCTTACACATTGAGCAAAAGCGAAAACAGATTTAAAGGGGTCTTCCAAAACCAGTATTTTCCATCCCAGGAGGATAGCAGACACCAGCTAAAATGGATAAACACTTTTTCTGCAGGCAGTTTTGATATTACAGCCAATTATATAGGTGCTTCAGGAAGGCCTTACCTCGACCTGTCTTCAATCCAGACCCTTGCCGACCGATCTGAAATTAACATTCAGAATTACATCAGAAATCTTCCAGCTTATCACCGCCTTGATTTAGGTGTTTTTTTGAGGTTCAGACTGGGCGGCATGGACAGCAGGGCCGGTTTTTCTGTATACAATCTATTTGACCGGATAAATGTCAAATACCGACAGTTTATCTTCCAGCTGCCGCCGGGACCCAATCAACCAGAACCTTCCAAGACCATCCTCGGCTCAGACGTAGCTCAACTGGGCCGTACATTCAACATCAGTTTCAATATCAGTATCAAGTAAATCCTTGCCCTGCCAAAAGGTAACTTCAAGTTCCAAATTTATTTTTATACAAATTAGAATAATCAATTTTATTTATCAACTATGATTACCTTTATATCCAAATTAGTTAAATAGAGGTACATTTTAAAAGCGGATCATCTGCCTAATTTTTTTCAAGTGAAAACGGGAGCGGCAATAATTATATTTATTTTTTGCTTTTTTGGAATGAGATCCCAATCATTTAATCCTTTGCTGGCTACCATGTTGCAGGATACATTAAATACTTATGTTTCGCAGATTACAAATATCAAAGGTATGTCTGCCAGTGTATTCATTCCCGGGCAAGGCCTCTGGCAAGGAGTAAAGGCTAATTCTTACACAGGGCAACCGATAACCAGCAGTATGCGATTTGGTATTGCCAGCAATACAAAACTCTTTGTCGCAGCTATGTTATTGAAACTTGAGGAAAATAATATTTTAAGTCTGGAAGATTCCCTGCATACCTATATCTCAATCACAAATCCCAACATTAACCCGAATATTAAAATTCACCAGTTGCTTAACCATACCAGCGGGGTGTCAGACCCTTTTTTTACTTCCCCATGGTTTGATACAATCAACAATAATTCCACAAGGATTTTTACGCCTGATGAAGTCCTGGGATGGGTGGGGCCACCACTTTTTACTCCAGGTACAAGCTGGGGTTATTCAAATACCAATTACGTGCTTGCCGCCATGGTGGCAAAAAGTGCCACAGGGGTTGAACTGGCTCAGATGTTCCGCGACAGTATTATATCTCCTCTTAATTTATCAGAAACCTTTACTGACGTGCAGGAATCTGTCAGCGGAATACTGGCTCACCGATGGTGGAACTCAATCGATTACCATGACACTTCGAGGGTGGGGTTAAATACAGCCGTTGGCTATGCGGGTTCGATTTTCTCCACTTCTGCAGATATGGCTTATTGGTACAATGCTCTTTTTAACGGAGATGTGATAAACCAGACATCTTTAAACAAGCTTACAACATTTGTTACTACTTCTAATCCTAATTACCAGTATGGACTTGGTTTAAGCAGGGAGACAACCCAAGGTTTTCAGTATTGGGGACATGGTGGACGTACATGGGGCTATAAAAGCAAAATGATTTACGATAACTGTCTGGATGTGGTTGTAACGGGTTTATGCAACTCTGACCCAGCCGGAAGTGATGCGGTCACATTTTTATTGTATCGGGCCGTTAAAAACCACATTCCTGCATGTAGCGGCCCCATAAGTGGTCCGGCATCTGTTTGTGAAGGGACAAATTCTGTCACTTACACGGTGCCCCCTGTTCCCAATGCAAATTCGTATGTATGGACATTCCCTTCTGGCGTATCTGGCACCAGCACTTCCAATACCATAAGTCTCAATTTTGGTGCTAATGCCTCTTCGGGGATAATCAAGGTTACCGGTGTTAATAATTACGGACCAGGGGGATCATCATCTCTTTCGGTTACTGTGCATCCTAAACCGGCTACCTCACCTATTACAGGGCCGACTAATGTATGTACAGGCTCCAAAGGGGTTACATACAGTGTCAACAATACTGTAGGCAGCTCATACGTGTGGGTCATCACTGGAGGTAACCAGGCATCCGGAAATAACTCGAATGCTATTACTGTAGACTGGGGCCAGGCAGGGCCAGGCCAAATAATCGTGGTTGAAACCAATGTAAATAATTGCACGGGAACACCAGTTCTTATGGCGGTCAACATTAATGATCAGGCCACTTATTATCAGGATGCAGACGGAGATGGATTCGGAAACCCAAATCAGCACCAGGTGGCATGTGGCCAACCTACGGGTTATGTGGCCAACAACCTGGACTGCAATGACAGTAACGCCTTGATTAATCCAGTGGCAACCGAAATATGTAACAACGTGGATGACAATTGCAATGGAAACGTAGATGAAACTTACTCCTTGCTGGTAAACTCTAACCAGGACAGCGGGATTAATACTCTACGCCAGATTTTACAATGTGCCCAGAACAACGATACAATCCGTTTTGCAGCAACCATTGATACTATCAAATTATTGTCACCGGTGACCATAAACAAAAACATCACGTTATTGGATGAGACGGCCGGTAATATAGTCTTGGCGTTTAATCTTGACTCCTCAGGGTTTAACGGAGCTTTAAGTGGAATTTCAATCCCGGTTTTCTCCGCTGTAAAAATGGAAAATATCAATATCTTTCATCAAAATAACAGCCCGGCAAAACCTGCTGTCACCAATCACGGCAACCTTACTTTAAAAAACTGTACGTTTAAAGGTATACCTGTTACCGTGTTTATTCAGATGCCCGGAAGTCATTTGGTACATGAAGGCATTATCATTTTGAAATAAAAACCATTATTTTAAGTGACTGTTATCTGCCGAAGCTTGCCAAATCTGAATTTGAAATGTCTAGAATTTTAATTTTAGAATGACCAGGATAGTATATTTGGATTCGTACACCTTAAATCCCGGTGACATTGACTTCAGGGTTTTGGAGGCGTTGGGTAGCCTTGATGTGTATGACCGTTCAGATGTCGCTGACCTGCCGGAGAGGTGCAAAAATGCAGATGTCCTGATCGTCAATAAATTTAAAGTAGACCGTACAGCCCTTGATTTAATGCCATCAATCAGCTATGTAGCCGTGTCCGCTACCGGCTTTAATAACATAGATATTGACGAAGTCAGGCGACGTGGGATTCCTGTCAGTAATGTTAGAAATTACGGCTCAGACTCTGTGGCTCAGTATGTTTTTGCAGCCATGCTTTCGTTTTATAACCGGACAGACCACTATGCACGGGAGGTGAAGGCAGCCAGATGGAACACCTGTCCTGATTTTTGCTTTTATGACCATTCTATCCATGATTTGTCAGGCAAGGTGCTGGGCATCATAGGATTTGGAGATATAGGACACAAAGTAGCTCAACTGGGCCTGGCCTTTGGTATGAATGTGCTTGTTCATACCCGGACTATCCCCGCTATGAAAATGGAGAAACTTGCTTTTACAGACAGAGAAGAAGTTTTTCGCAGGGCAGATGTATTATCACTGCATTGCCCACTGACGCCCGATACCGACAAATTGATAGATGCGGGTACCCTGGGCATGATGAAAAAAAATGCATTACTAATAAATACCGGCAGAGGAGGACTGATAAATGAGGCAGACCTGTATGAGGCCCTTTCGGGCAATGCGATAGCGGGAGCCATCCTGGATGTACTCACCGTGGAGCCACTTCAGGCACCTGTACGGCTTATGCAACTTAAAAATTGTATGATAACACCACATATAGCATGGGCCAGTGTCGAATCCCGAAAAAACCTGGTCAATGGCCTCGCCGAAAACATCAATGCTTTTTTGTCAGGGCAATGGATAAACAGGGTGTACTGACATTTTCTTTAATTACCTGCCACTAGTAAGCTCCGGACCACCGTCCCGTGGGAGGTATGGATTTTGATGACATACATACCATCAGGCAGGCCTTTAAGTGTGATGGTTTTGTTTTCCGGTCTGACATTCATGTGTTCCCGGCCGGTCATGTCCAGTATTTGTGCTGACGAAACAAGATTTTCGGATAAAATATGGAATTCGCCCCGGGAAGGATTGGGAAATATGACCAACTCGGATTGTATCGATGTCACGTTTGTGTTGCTGGTCGTATCTTTTTTATAATTCGTATTGTAAAGTGCCAGTCCCCCGCGTTCGTTGCCGGTGGCCAGTTCATAATAGCCATCGTTGTCTATGTCGGCCATGGATACAGTCACCTTGCGGCCTTCTGATATGTTGCCTATATACTCTCCGGCGAGGTTAAACTTGCCGTAGATGTTGCCCTCGATCTGGTCAAAAAGAAGAATATCGGCATCTTCAGTGCCTAGGAGTATCTGTTTTTTGCCTCCGGAATAAAAAATAAAAGGAGACCCGTTTTGGGTGGCAAAGTCATTTCCGGTAAAGACCATTCCGGCATTGTCAGTATTGGGCAACTGGGATGCATCACCCGAGAAAGATGGTGTGGAAGCCGTGCCGTTATTTTTGAAAAAATTGAGCTGATTGTTTTTTTCGCCAATAATCAGGTCAGGAATCTGGTCTCCGTTCATGTCAGAGAGAACAGGCCTTGCATTTTGGCCCACAGCAATATCAGCATATCCATAAACAGGAGGAGCAAAACTGGCAGCCTGGCCCGGTCCAGCAGTATTGAGAGCCATGTATAATTCTCCACGGGAATCTCCCACAAGGAGATCCAAATCTCCATCTCCGTCCAAGTCTCCGAACGAAGGGGCAAATCTTCCGGTAGTTGACTCTTCGTATTTGGAAAATTCCAGATAATCTTCGTCATCTATGGTGTACTTCGGTTCTGATGCTGACCCGATATTTTTGAGAAAGACCATCCTGTACTGTCTGGGCTCTCCTTTGCGGTAGATGCCGTTGGTGCCTACGAGGATATCTATGAGTCCGTCGCCCGTGAGGTCAGCAAATGCGGGATGGGACCCACTGTTAAAATTTAACATTTCTTCGATGAGAAAATCCTTTTTCTCCAGTTTGAATACCGGTGTTTCATCGGTGCCTTTATTGAGATATAACCATACATGTTCCTGGTTTTCGCCGCTGTTTATATCATTGGGTGTCACTATGAGGTCACGCCTTCCATCGGCATTGGCATCGACAAAATAGGCAGCAAGAAAAATATCCATGTTGGCAGGTGTGTTGTAGGTCGGAAATGTGGCATCCAAAGAAGTGATGAACGGCTGAGAGGCTGTTCCTCCATTGGTGAGCAATTTGATTCGCTGGCTGGCCAGGTCGCCGATTATTAGGTCCATATCACCATCTCCGTCGTTGTCGAAGGCTGTGAGTGTGCTTCCTGAGTGACGTGCTCCGTCATTGTCACCACCAGTAAATCCATTAGCACATGAAAAGGGAGAAGAGCTAAGATAAACTTCTTCGTTAAACTGATTTTCGGCAAACTTGCCCCAGCATATGTCACCACGCTCAAAAAGCATAGAGTCGAGGCCCAGATTTTTTTCTACACTCAGGTTGCGGTAAAACGATGCATAACTTCCATCAGGCTCAAAACTCAGAATATCCACATCGCCGTCGCCATCCATATCCTTGATTGCAGGAAGGTCTATACCACTTACATAAACCTGGGTGTAACCGCCTGTCACCGGAAACTGGATGATCTCCGGTATGCCGTAACCAAACCTTACGGGTGTAAAACTCAGCCTTCCGGCATTGTCTCTTTTACCTCGCCATGCTTCGATACTACCCTGAGTAACCGAGGCCGATGCAAATATGTCTTCGATACCATCACCGTTGAAATCTACAAGCAAGGCCCAGCTGCGAAGTTTTGGAAACACAGGGATGTATTCTGGAGCAAAGCTGAAGCCGGTATTTCCGGCACCTCCTGTTTTTATAAAAGGAAGCACTACATCTCCGTTTCTGTCAAAAACAAATAAATCCTGAAGTCCGTCCTGGTTCAGGTCTATGTTGGAAAACTGTCCTGCCCTTAGTCCTCCTGTCAGAGGCATAGTCAGTACACGGCCGTCGATGTCACACGGCACATATAAACGCGAAAAATCCTGAGCGTCCACTGATTCGCACATCATTAAAATGAAGGCACACAGAGCATATCTTGTCATTTGATTGTTTTTGGTAAAGGTACAATTTGCATTCACATAATAAACGCCAGGCGAGGTAAATCGGTTTTAGATGCCTGAGCTGAAATGTGTATCTACCGGTTTGATTGGCCGGAAAATGATGGTTAAATAATTAGTGAATTAAAAAAAGTACTTATGGTTTTTCTCAGAAAAAATGTTTAGTTATTGTGTTTTCTGATGACATCGAGCAGCAGGTTTACCGGCATTTCATTGACTTTACTTGTTTTAACCACTTCTATAAAATCCCGTGTCATAGATTCGTGGAAACCGAGGCGAAAAGCAAGTTTAAATATCAGTTGTTCTTCGAGCAGGTTGACATCGTGGTCAGATGCCATCATGATAAGTAAATGGTACAACATGCTCATTCTGTCGTGTTCATCGACCGGCATGATTTCGTTGGGGTCTGCCTTGTCCTTAATAAAAAGTCTGATGAGCTCCGGATCCAGCCCTGTTTTGTTGCAAACGTGTACCATATAGGCAAATTCCTCTACCTGCAGGGTATTATCTGCTTTGCACACCTGTACCAGAAGCTTCAGGAGGATATGGTTCTTTTCCTCCGCACTCAACATATCCCAGATCATAGTGTTTATGGTCTTTTAACAGAAATGTTGGTAAATGTAATTTGATTTCAAAAATATTCTTAATTTTAACCAGCTAAAACAGGGCAAATGTCCAAATTTGACAAATCACTTAACAACCGGAAACCAAAGCAGATTATATGAATACCAAAATAGCAGGAATAGGGCATTATGTACCTGAGCGTGTAGTGACCAATGAAGAGCTTATGCAATTTATGGATACGTCCAATGAATGGATCATCGAGCGGACTGGCATCGAGCAGAGAAGATACTCAGAAAAGCACAAGGAGACGCCTTCATCTATGGGTGCAAAAGCTGCCAGGATAGCTATCGAAAGAGCGGGTATTACTTCTGAAGACATCGATTTTATCATCTTTGCCACCCTTAGCCCTGATTATTATTTTCCCGGTTGCGGAGTTTTGTTGCAAAGAGAGCTCGGCATCACAAAAAAGGAGATGGGTTGTCTTGATATCCGCAACCAGTGTTCTGGCTTTGTGTACGGTGTTTCGATAGCTGACCAGTTTATTAAATCGGGTATGTATAAAAACATCCTTCTGGTTGGGTCAGAAATGCACTCTATGGGTTTGGATTATTCTGACGAGGGCAGGGCAGTCACCGTGATTTTTGGTGATGGTGCAGGTGCAGCAGTGTTACAGGCCACGGACAAACCCGGACAAGGTGTGCTGACTACCTGCCTGCATGCCGATGGTACGCATGCCGAGGAACTGGCCATGATCAATCCCGGTTCGCATGGGGGCTATCATCTGGGCACGGAAAAATTTGGTTATCCGGATCCGGAGACTTTGGGCGGCGTTTTTGTCACACAAAAAATGGTGGATGAAGGTATGTTGTACCCAAATATGTCAGGACAGCTGGTCTTTAAAACAGCCGTAGTCAAGTTTCCTGAAGTCATAAACGAAGCTCTGGCTAAGGTAGGGCTCACAGCTGCTGATATCGACATGCTGATACCTCACCAGGCCAATTTACGCATCAGTCAGTTTGTACAAAAGGTGATGAAACTGCCGGATGAAAAAGTGTTTAACAATATCCAGAAATATGGCAACACCACAGCTGCTTCTATCCCGATAGCCCTCAGCGAAGCCTGGGAACAGGGGAGGGTAAAGGACGGTGACCTGGTGTGTCTTGCAGCATTTGGAAGCGGATTTACCTGGGGCAGTGCACTTATCAGATGGTAATAGACAAATAAGTTTTATGCTTAAAGTTGATATCCTGGCCATCGGGGCTCATCCCGATGATATAGAACTCAGTGCTTCTGGTACGCTTCTCAGACATATAAGCCTGGGTTATACGGCGGCCATCTGTGACCTTACCATGGGCGAACTGGGAACCAGGGGCAATGCAGAGCTAAGGCTCCGCGAAGCGGCAGATGCAGCAGCCATCCTGGGTGTAGTGGCCCGGGAAAATCTGGGCATGAAAGATGGTTTTTTTGACCACAGTCGACAAAATATCCTTAGTCTGGTGCAAGTGATTAGAAAATACAAACCTGCTCTTATTCTTGCCAATGCTGTTGCTGACAGACATCCTGACCATGGCCGGGCTTCAAAACTTATAAGTGATGCCTGCTTCTATTCCGGACTTATCAAGGTAGAAACTACCGATGACTCTGGCGATCTGCAGGAAGCATGGCGTCCCAGAGCTGTTTATCATTATGTACAGGACCGCAATCTAAAGGCAGACCTCGTGGTCGATATCTCCGATTTTATGGAAAAAAAGATCGAATCGATTATGGCGTTCAGGTCCCAATTTTTTGATCCAGGGTCACAAGAGCCGGAGACTCCTATTTCCACCAAGTCTTTTATCGATTTTATACGGGCAAAAAACAAGTCTTACGCCAGGGACATCGGAGTAGAATATGCAGAAGCCTTTACTGTAGAGCGAAATATCGGCGTGAAGGACCTTTTTGACTTAATATAAAAAACACAAATAAAAAAGCCGTGACAGTGATAGTCTGCCCGGCTTTTGTTTATTATTTTCAACACACTTTTAGAATCAGTACAGCACTACCTTTGAGGATTGTTTTTTATTGCCTGAAACGGCCGTCACTATATGAATGCCTGAACCAAAATTTCCATCAATGGTCACTGGATTTTTAGTTTCGGATGCCTTGACATTTTTGGTACCCAGCACCTTTCCGGAAATGTCGCTGACCATAAGAGTGACGTCACCGTCTGTGACAGTTTCGGGCAATCTGACGACTACCTGACCGCCCTCATTCTGATAGGCAAACAGAGCCCCAGGTTCTACCTGGCTGTCTTCGGTGGCAGCGGGTATAGCCGGAGATACCAGGTTACCGTTAAAAAACCTGTATTTGTTATCCACCTTGGTCCAGATGATTCCTGCCACTTTCAGTTTTTTACGGTCTGTGGTGACCAGGCCCAGTTTTTCGCTAAAGGTAAATTCTATGCCGGCGGCTATTGCTCCGGAATGAAATTTTTTACCAAAGACCGGTCCCAGGCTTTTCCTGAGTACCTGCTTGTGAAGGGGGGTGCCGGGAAGACTTGCCTGTGTGTGGTTGACATCTTCAAGTGTGTAAAGCGAAAAGTAGTATTCACCTCCGGTGACACCTTCGAGAAATTCTACTCTGGCATCCACCCAAAGTGAGTCTTCGGTTTCGCTCATCCTGGCATTGATGCCTACTCCGGCTATGACCGATGCTGTTGATTTGAAATCCAGCTCCCAGCTTGTTTCTTCCAGTTTCTGGTTTATGTTGGATGAGGAAACATCGATGTCAGTACCATCCACAAAAAATACAGGCTGGCTGACGCCGCCGAAGTTGCTGTCAAATTCCGTAGTGGTACTATTTGCCAGGCCACCGCTGTAGTGAACTGCCATAAAGATTACATTGTCATTGGCAAATTTGGTAAGGATGCTGTCTTTCATTTTCCAGCCCCAGGTACCACAAAAAGGACACCAATCAGCCGTTTTTTCGTGAATAAGTGTCCAGTTCTTTTTACTGACTTCCTGTGCTTTGACTCCAAAGGACAACAGCACCAAACCAAAAGCTAAGAGGATTAATTTTTTCATTTTTACATTATTTAAATTAAAAAATTCATTTACATCAGAATTTAAAACTGCCATCAGATGTCTTGTATACCACAGCGGTCACTACCTGAACGACGGAAGTTAGGTTGTCTTTGTCCAGGGCGTCGATGTTGTCACTATGTGTATGGTGATAGTCGCCAAATTGGCCGCTGGGTTTTGTGGCTATGATGTCTATGGTAGGTATACCGGCATACATATTGACATAGTAATGGTCGTCGGTGATAGGACCCACAGGCAGATTGACAAACAAGGATGATTTGCCCATGGCATGAGCCAGTTTCCAAACATTCTCCACCAGAAGGGATGCAAAATTGTAGGATATTTCTTCCTTGCCATAGACTGAACCTTTGGCTCCGATGAGGTCCACCAGGATTCCAAACTTAGGTTTCGTGGCGTCCTTGGGATAATTTTTGGACCAGTATTGGGAGCCCAGGCACCAGGATTCTATTTTGGCTTCCTCTCCCTGGTCCTCGGCATCAAAAAAGACCATGTCGACCCCCAGGTTTACAGGATTTTGTTGGATTTGTCTGGCTATTTCCAGCAATGCCGACACACTACCAGCACCGTCTACAGCTCCCAAGATGGGTTGGTTTTTTTTGGTTGCGTCACTGTCCTTTTCGGCGATAAGCCGGCTGTCCCAATGTGCAAAAAGGGCTATTCTTTCTTTTTGGTCCGGGTTTATACGGGCAATAATGTTATAAGCCTGCACCCCTTTCTTTCCGAGAAAGTCCGCTTTAAACTCCTGAATTTCCACTTCCGCACCATATGATTTGGCTGCAGCCACAATCCAGTCACGGGCTTTTAAATGACCCTCAGACCCAGGATACCTGACCCCAAATGCCAGCTGACGGGAAACCATGGCCATCATGCTGTCGCCACTGACAGCCGGTACTTTGACCGGGGTTGTATTGTTAGGGCTCATCTGCTTTGTCTTGTCATTTCTACAACCGATAAAAACGGTCATCAGGCTGATGGTTAAGACTAAGTATATGTGTCGCATAAACCTTTTATTCATTGATTATAAATTACTTATATCCCCAGGAGGTGCCTTCTTTGCCGTCCTTGATCTGGATGTTTAACTCATTGAGGGAATCGCGGATTTTATCAGATGTACTCCAGTCCTTGTTGTTGCGGGCCTGGTGTCTCAGATCGATGATGAGATTCATAAGACCATCGACAGGACCGGAATCTGTATCTGCTTCATCCAATAAACCGAATATGTCAAAAATTATTGTCCTGAAAGCACTTTTTATTCTTTCAAGCCCTTCTTGTGAGATGTCAGAAACAGGTACCTGCCCCTCTTTAAGGCTGTTGATTATGGTTACCAGTTCAAACAGCCGTGACAAAGCCTTGGGGGTGTTGAAGTCGTCGTTCATGTCTTCAAAAGCCGTTACAATCACTTCGTCGCACCTGCTGTCGAGGGGTGTTGGTGCCGTGGTCGGAGATGTGAGGCTGCCTAGATTTTTAATAGCCTCAAACAGCCTTTTATACCCTTTTTCTGCAGCCTGCAATGCTTCGTCTGTGAGGTCATTGGGTGACCTGTAGTGTGACTGCAGCATAAAAAATCTGACTACCATAGGTGAGTAGCCCTTCGTGACATGGACGCTGTTGCCTGTAAAAAGTTCCTCAGGTGATATGGTGTTGCCGTCGCTCTTTGACATTTTTTTGCCATTGAGCAGCAACATATTGGTATGCATCCAGTATCTGGCCGGCTGACAACCGCATGCTCCCATATTCTGGGCTATTTCGTTTTCGTGGTGTGGAAATTTAAGGTCATTGCCACCCCCGTGGATGTCAAACTCCCGACCCAGGTATTTTGTACTCATGGCACTGCACTCAAGGTGCCAGCCCGGAAATCCTACCGACCAGGGGCTGTTCCATTTCATCAGATGTTCATCAGACGCTTTCATCCATATGGCAAAATCCGAAGGATGGTTTTTTTCGTCCTGGTTTTTGAGGTTGTCACGCGATTCTGCGATAAGCTCCTCGATAACCCTGCCTGAAAGTTTTCCGTATTCACCGGTTTTCTGAGCAAATTTCAGGGTGTCAAAATATACAGATCCATTCCGTACATAACCATATCCGTGGTCGATGATGTCCTGGACCATTTCTATCTGTTCGAGTATGTGGCCTGTCGCCCTCGGCTCGATGCTGGGAGGCAAGGTGTTGAAAACCTTCATCATGTGGTGAAAACCATTGGTATATTTCTGAGCCACCTCCATAGGTTCCAGATTATCGATTCTGGCTCCCTTGGACATGCGGTCTTCGCCGTCATCGAGCAGGTGCCCTACATCGGTGATGTTCCTGACGTATCTGATTTTGTACCCCAGATATCTGAGGTAGCGGTAGATCATGTCGAAACTCATAAACGTGCGGCAGTTGCCCAGATGCACATCGTTGTACACCGTGGGCCCACAGACATACATGCCTATAAATCCTTCGTGCAGGGGTGTAAACTTTTCTTTCTGGCGGCTAAGGCTATTGTAGATATACAGATCGGTATTCATGGTGTCTGATTTCTGCATCCGGAACATTGGTAACAAACAGGCCGCAAAGATATTAGCTATAACTTAAAAAGTATGTTAATTTCTTGTTATAGTGAACATAACAAATATTGTTTTAGTGCATGATGTCATGGATAAACTAAACAGGTTTGTGTGACCTTACGACTAATTGACAAATTTTATTTCGCTTTCGCTCAATGCATTTGCCCGGGGGGCGTTATATTTGCATCTCATCAAAAAATAAAAGCCATGCCACACGGTCTGCTAAAAGGAAAAAGAGGAATCATATTCGGTGCCCTGGACAATAAGTCTATTGCCTGGAAAGTGGCCGAACGATGTGCAGAAGAAGGGGCGACCATTGTTTTGACCAATGCACCTGCAGCCATGAGATTCGGTGAGATAAATGCACTCGCAGAGGCCCTGAAATGCGAAGTCATCCCTGCAGACGCCACCAGCACAGAAGACCTCGATAACCTGTTGACAAAGTCTATGGAAATCCTCGACGGCAAAATGGATTTTATGCTGCATTCTATAGGTATGTCTGTTAATGTTCGCAAGAAAAAGGAATATACGGATCTCAATTATGAGTGGATGAAGACCACACTTGATGTATCTGCCATTTCGTTTCATAAATTGATGCAGTCTGCCATGAAACTTGATGCCATGAACGAATGGGGCTCCATCCTTGCTTTATCGTATATTGCGGCTCAACGTGTATTTCCTGATTACAGCGAAATGGCTGATGCCAAGGCTTTGCTCGAAAGTTTTGCCAGAAGTTTTGGATATCACTGGGCTAAAAAGGCAAGGGTGAGGGTCAATACCATTTCCCAGTCACCTACAGTCACTACCGCAGGCTCCGGAGTGAAGGGCTTTACCGACTTTTTTGGTTATGCAGAAAAAATGTCACCCCTGGGCAATGCCAGTTCACTTGCATGTGCGGATTATTGTGTGGCTATGTTTTCAGACCTCACCAGGATGGTAACCATGCAAAATCTCTTCCATGACGGAGGATTCAGCAGTATGGGGATGGCTCCGGAATTGTTGGAGGAATAGACCAGCACTGGCAGGCATATTACATATGGAGGGTTCAGTAGTTGTCGGCCATAATACT